>CAMPGG010000177.1 GCA_946885335.1 uncultured Chitinophagaceae bacterium | reverse complement strand
GAATTACTCCCCAGGCTTTCCCGTTGGTAAGGTTCTATTTTTAATGTTCCTTTTTCCATTTCTTCCAGAATTCGCTTGTCGCTGAGGATCATAATGACTTTTTAATTTTAATGATGTTTGCCTGATGATAATAAGCGCTGTTGCAGCTTATTTATCTTTTCCTATTTTTAGAGCAGCAAAATAATGATGATTCTATAAGCAATGCCGATTTTTTTTCAACAACAAATTAACGATACAACGCGGTTAGGTATTTGGAAGATCGAAGAGCCTGAAGCTTTTTTTGAGCACAATGTGCCCGTGAAACAGCAGGTAACCCACCCGCATAAACGTTTGCAGCATTTTGCAGGCCGTTTTTTACTCCCATATCTGTATCCCGCTTTTCCATACAGGTTGATTCAAATTGCTGATACCAAAAAACCTTTTTTGGCAAATGAAGAATATCATTTTTCTATTTCTCATTGTGGTGATTATGCCGCAGCCATTGTTAGCAAAACGGCCAGGGTAGGGATCGATATTGAAATTCCTACACCTAAAATGGAAAAAATAGCACACAAATTTTTGAATGAGGATGAAAAGGCTTCGTTTGGCATGACAGACATCAGGCAGCTTACTTTATTATGGTCTGCCAAAGAATCTGTATTTAAATGGTATGGAAATGGGCAGGTAGATTTCAGTGAACATATTTTACTGGGTAAAAATGATATAGCTGAAAGCTTGATACATTGTCATTTTACAAAAACACCGATTGACCTGCAGATCCATTATCACCATTTTGAAGATATCGTACTAACCTGGGTAATGAGTTAATCATCATCATCTTCATTCAAATCCACATCTTCCAATAAATGTAAGTCTATGGAATTGGAGCCCGCAATGCCTTCTATAGAACCACGAATATGCGCAGCATTCAGTAATACTTTTTCCAATTGTTTTTCACGGGCTTTCCATAAACGTTCCATCGCATCGCGTTCTCTTTGTATGGACATTTTCATGGATTGAAATCCTTCACGGATGGCGCTCCATTGTTCGGCAAATTCGTTACTGATCAAATAATCGTATAACAAATGCATTTTATCACCTTTGTTCTGTTGGCTGGCGGCTGAATTATAAACCCTGATCACCCCATCTCTCAACACACTGGCCAATGCTTTAACTTCTCCAAAACTACATATCCAAACACCATCTTTTAATCCAAAGCATTCCATTTCCTTTGGCATTACCCGTGTAACGATCACCGCAATATCGGCGCCCTGGCTGCGCATATCTTTTTTTAGTTTCTCTATCCATTCAACAGAAAAATTTTGCGCTCTTTTACTTTCGTAAATGATCTTTCCGCATTCCTGCCCAAAATTATTGCGAACAGCTTGTATGCAATCGGCACCCCGGCTTCCTTTGCCAACTTCTGTAATTACATCAAAAGGAAAGGATGCCTGGAGCAATTCTTCCAATGCCAGTTCCTGTACTTCTCCCTGTAATTGCATTGATCCTTGTTCTGCCTTCCGCTTCATTTCATCAACTAATTTTTTCTGGTCTTCCAGTTGCTTTTCCAGTTCTTTCATCCGGAGTTGATGCTCCGTATCCCGGGCTTCTGTTTTTTGGTATTCAATGCGGCGAATTTCTTCAGCTAGCTTTTCTCTTTCCTGCTGCATTCTTTTTTGCATCTGGATTTCAAGTTCTTCTTCCCGTGTTTTCAGCGCCTGTTCTTTTTGATAATATTCTAATTCTTTTTTACGGGCCTCTTTTAATTTTTCTTCTGTTTGGGCATTATTTTGTTGTAAAAGCGTCAGTTGGTTTTCATAATCTCCAATGATCTTCTTACGCAGATTTTCTTCCAGGTCTTTTTGTAATTGTTTTTTCTCAATATCATTTTTTAACAACAATTCTCTTTCCTGCTGTTGCAGCTGTTGCTTCCATTCCTGTTCTTTTTTATAGAGTTCTTCTTCTTTTTGTTTTTTGAAGTTGACCATCTGCTCCCGCAATTCCTTTTTGTATTCTTCTGATACGGCATCTTCAATAGGGAATTCGAATGAACATTTAGGACATTTAATATTTGTTGGCATCTAATAAGTATTTGGCTAAAATTAAGGAATGATGGGTTGTAAAAAAAAGTGGAATATTTAATTCATTTCCTGTAAGCTGGGATTATTTTTTTATATGTATGATATCATTCCCATGTATTTACTCTTTGCATGAAGGATTTACATCAACATGGAAATGATGATGAATATTTTTATCATCAGCATCCCCTTGCCGTCATACATTTCTTTTAATCGAAGCACATAAAAATGGAGCAGTAGTAAAACCAACGGTTTGTTGTATGCTTTATGCCTTTTATAATATTTAACGGTCATTGCTTTATGTTTTTATCCGGGTGTAAATTTCGATCACAAATCATCGGAAGACAATCCCCAAATAAAGCAACTATCATCACCAGATCCGGTGATAAAACATGAAATGATTTTAAACAATCCGTTGGTTAATGGCTTTTGCAACGGCTTCCGTAAGGGAAGCGACATGGAGCTTTTCGTAAATTTTTTTTACATGAGAACGGACCGTTTCATAACTGATGTTCAACTGATCTGCGATCATTTTATAAGCCAGGCCATTTACGATACAAAGCAAAACTTCTTTTTCCCTTGCCGTGAGGTGGTAGTCGGGAGCTTCTTCTGGTTTTACAAATTGCGGTATTTGTTGCATTTTACTCAATACCTTTCTGGCAATAGAAGGAGACATGGGCGATCCGCCATAATGAACTTCCCGGATTGATTCGAGTAATTTAGTATTGATATGATTTTTTAAAATATAACCGGAAGCACCCGCACAAATAGAATCAAAAACCCGGTCATCATCTTCAAAAACGGTTTGCATCAACACCTGGATTTGAGGAAACCCCTGCTTAATCAATTTGACGGCTTCAATGCCGGTCATGCCGGGCATTTCAATATCCATTAAAACTACATCCGGGTGGGATTCCCTGATATCTTCAATAACATCTAAAACATGACAGTAAACACCTACCACTTCAAATTCGGGTTCGGTTTGCAGCAGCATTTTAATGCTGTCCCTGATATTTTTATTATCGTCAAATATGGCAATGCGTAAACTCATGTTGCATAAATTTCATCTAAAATTTTAAGTTAACATATCCCCAAATCAGGTGATAGGAAATTTAAGGAGGATCATAGTTCCTTCTCCCGGTTTAGTAGTGAAATGTATTGTTCCTTTCATATCAAATGCCCGCCTCTTCATATTTTGTAAACCGTTCCCTGCAAGCGAACTGGCTATTTTAGTATTGATCTCTTTCTCATCAAAACCAATTCCATTGTCTTTAACTATTAGCGTTATATGGCCATGACCGGATTTTATGTTGACTTCAAGATGTGTGCAATTGGAATATTTTAATGCATTATTTACAGCTTCTTTAAATATCAGGTAAAAATTCTTGCGTTGTTCCATTTGCATATTTACATGAAGAATAGCAGGATCATAGTTAAAATCAAAAGATATTTTTTTTGCCTGTAATAATGGCCGGGCATAGGATTCCATCCGTTGCAGAATAACTTTCATATTGTCATTCCTGGGATTGATTGCCCAAACAATATCATTCATTTCGGAGATCATTTCACTGGATGTAGAACTGATTTTTTCCAGGGTGTCCTGCAAATCATCCTGTTTTTCCTGGCTCTTATAAATTTTGGCAACCTGGCTGTATATGGAAATACTGCTTAAAGTGGAACCCACATTATCATGCAGATCCTGAGCTATTTTATTGCGGATAGCCTGCCTTTCTAAAAGTTCGTTTATGCGGTACCGGTATAATCCGTAAACACCAGCACCTGTTAAAAGAGCCAGTGCTATAAAAAACCACCAGCGTTTCCAAAATGGGGGATTTATATTGATATTGATTGCTGTAAAAGCCTGGTTCCAGTATCCTTTCTTATTGGTCGCTTTAACTTTAAAAGTATAATTACCTCCCTGCAGGTTTGAGTAACTGGCATAGTTTTTCTTTCCTGCCATTATCCAGTCTGCATCGAAACCTTCCAGCATATAAGCATATTCCACTTCATTGCCCGAAAATTCCGGAGCAGCAAATTCAATGGTAAAGTGATTTTGGTTATGCTTTAATGGAATTACATTTTTGTATGCAAGGTGGCTATGCGATGTGTTGAACAATTTAAAATCTGTAAAGTAAACATGTGGTTGTTTATTTTCAACAACAACTTCTGATGGATGAAATGAAATAAAATAATTAGTTCCAGCCAGGTACATCCGGCCTTTATCATCTTTGTAAATATTGCCGCTTACACCACCTGATTTTTCAAGGTCGGGTAAAGTAAAACTGGAATAACTTTTTGAATGAACATTGTATTGATGAAGATTTCCATTGCTGATCATCCATACATTTTCCTGTTCATCCAATTGCAATCCTTCCAGTAAATTATGGGAGTTTGGCAGGTGACTGAATTTTTTTGATTTGATATCAAAAAAATTTAAACCTCCACCAAAAGTACTGATCCAGAGATCTCCATTTTTTGTTTCAACAACATCATAAATATTGTTATTACTGATTGACTGGTTGTTGGCGGGATTGTGATTGTAATAATTTATTACCGGTGTGGAATTATTAATCCAGGCACCCAATCCTGCTTTGCCGGTAGCCAGCCAGATCTTACCTGATCTTGTTTTATAAATTTTCCTGAACAGGTTATCGACCATATTGAATTTTTCAATGATCTTTTCCGTTGAATCATTACGGGATACCCATTTTTTTGTTTGCAGGTTATAATAAGCAAGGAAATGGCCATAAGGTGATACCATCAATACCGGCTGACCATTAATTGTTTCTTTTGCAATTGAAATGATCCTTGAATCAATTATATTAAAAACAACCGGGTCCTGCTCTGTATTCGGTAATAGCGAAATGGAATTGTCAGATGTGTTGAATTTGAATAAAGAAAAATCAGTTCCCAGGTAAATGGTACCATCATCATCCTTAAATATTTTCGAAATAGTAAGTTGCCGGCCTTTATAAGCTAAAGGCAGATGCGTTAATTCTCTTGTTCCTTTATGTTGAAAATATAATCCGTTGTTTGTGCCAATCCATAAACTTTCATCATCATCTTTATAAAAGTCATAAATAATGACGTTTTTATTTTTGGATGAAATAAAAGTTTGCACAAAAGGTTGTTGCATGGGATTGTACACGCTGATTCCTTTATTGGTTCCAATCCAAATTTTACCGGTACGATCAATTAAAATGCAATTGATTTGGTTGTCGGCTAAGGTTCCTTCACGGGCTACATCATGACGATAATTATAAAACTGTTTTTTTTGCGGATCATACACTGTAAGGCCAAAATATTTTCCTCCCATCCAGATTCTGCCATTCCTGTCTTCAGCAAATGCTTGTATTTCATCATTGGGAAATGAAAATTCAGTATTATCATTTTTGAAGATCATTTTTTTTTGATCCGTAGGGTTGTAGCAGTACAGAACCTTATCCCAGGAGCCAAACCAAATATTGTTTTTTCGATCCTTGTACAATGATGTCACCGTTACATGCGGCAGGTCAGCATATAAATCAAGGTAACGGTCATCCATATGGTATGAAAGGTTATTGGTATTCACTTTCAGTAATCCGCCTCCCTGGCGACCTACCCAAAGGCTGTCATATTGATCAATACATAAAGCCAATGCATTGCTGGTACCGGTATTGACAGGTTGAATGAAGTGTTCATTTTTTTTATCAAATCGTAATACCCGTTTTCCACTGGTAGCAAGCCATAAATGATTCATTTTATCCTGGATCAGTGCATTGATAATATTTATGGGAATAGTGGTGGTATCACCCGGTATATTGGTAAACTGTTTAAATTGTTCAGCAGGTTTTAAGCGATGATCATATCTTGTTAATCCGCCATCTGCAGTGGCGATCCAGATTATTCCTTGTTCATCTTCCAGAAGATCTGTAATGATATTGCCAGAAATGGTCGAAGGATTATTGGGCTGATGCCGGAAACTGGTAAAATATTGTCCATCAAAACGGTTGAGGCCATCATCTGTACCCATCCAGATAAATCCGCGCTGGTCCTGGATAATGCAATTGACTTTGTTATGAGATAACCCGTTTTGTGTATTTATTTTTTTAAAGTAAAGGTTTGCCTGTTGTCCATAACTCACCTTCAAAAAGCAAAAAAAAATGATGAGAAAGATATATTCTCTCAAAAACATCAGCAGTGAAGGTTTAGGATAATAAATTTACAAAATCTTTTCCCCATGGTTAATAACGGCATTCTCGCAACTGGTTTTAGTGGTTTCAAGGAAATGCATGCCCAGGCTTGGTAAAACGTCCGGGGTTTGTTTATAAAGAGTGTTGGCAGGCAAACATGATCTTAATATTAGCAAGATAGAAAATAACAACAGGATGAATTTTAAACTTATCATAGATAGTGAAAGGTTTAATTGCTGATTCGTTATTTAAAATTGAAACTTATATATGATTTGAACAATCCCTAAAAGTGGGGATGCAATAGGGTAGGTGATATGTTGAATGGTTGATAGGTTGATAAGTTGTAGTTAAAACAGGATCTTATCAGTTGTGAAGATTCAAATGGAGTGTATCTATCAAACAAAAAAAGCGACTAATGTCGCTTTATAAAAGTCCTGGACTCCGATATGAATCGGAGTACGGCCATTGCTGGCCACCCCGATAATAATCGGGGCGTGTCTACCAGTTTCCATCAATAAGCCATTCAATATATTTCCTGCTTTTTTGTTTTTTGATTCGGGCTTCTTCTTTTCTTGCTTCTGTTTCAGATTCAAAAGATTTGGATGCCATGAGTTGGTAAGGTTTACAATTTTTCGTAGCAGTTACAAAGCCGTTATTGTGCCTGGTGAGTCTTGCATTAACATCAGCTGCATAGCCGGTATAATAACGATCACATTTTTCAGAATAAAGTAAATAGACAAAATACATAAACAAAAAAAGCGACTAATGTCGCTTTAAAAATGCCCTGGACTCCAATATGAATCGGAGTACGGCCATTGCTGGCCACCCCGATAATAATCGGGGCGTGTTTACCAGTTTCCATCAATAAGCCATTCAATATATTTCCTGCTTTTTTGTTTTTTGATTCGGGCTTCTTCTTTTCTTGCTTCT
>CAMPGG010000176.1 GCA_946885335.1 uncultured Chitinophagaceae bacterium | reverse complement strand
AAAATTCTTATAATTTGGATCATCACCACTAATTCCAAATTCCCAATCCCTAATTTCTTTAAATCAACTATTCAACAAAATCAACTATTTAACTAGAAAGTAATTACTGCACCCGCGGCCCTGTGCGTTGAATGCAGTAATTTTTTTACGTGCCGCGTATTATTTCAATACAGCCAATAAACCTGCGATTACTGCGAAAAGGGCAACACCCTCAACGAATGCAGCAGTCAGGATCATGTTTGCACGAATGTCATTCGATGCTTCCGGTTGACGGGCAATGGCTTCAACAGCTCCTTTACCAATCTGTCCGATTCCGATACCAGCACCAACTGCAGCAAGACCCGCACCGATAGCGCCACCCATGTGAGAGAAACCTCTTTCAAAATCAGGTGCTGCCTGCAGCAAAATTGTCATTAAATCCATGATACTTGTTTTTTATAATTAAAAAAGCGTTTAATCTAAATTACTACCGGCTCCTGGTGATGATCCACATCATCATGTCCACCTTCAAAAGCCTGTCCGATAAAAATAGCTGTCAGGTTGGTGAAAATAAATGCCTGTATAAATACAATCAGGATCTCTATCAGGTAAATGAATACCGTAAATAAAATAGAGAATGGAGAAAAACCCCAGCCTGCTATACTATTCATTGTACCAAATATGAAGATCAATGAAATAAAACTTAAAATAATGATGTGACCCGCAACCATGTTTGCAAACAGACGCACAATCAATGCAAAAGGCTTTGTAAATACGCCCAGGATCTCCACCGGGATCAAAATAACTTTAATGGCATGTGGGACCGGGGGCCAGAAAATATGTGCCCAAAAATGCTTGTTCGAACTTAATAATGTAACAATAAAAGAAATAACCCCCAGCACTAAAGTAAACGCAATGTTTCCCGTTACGTTTGCCGACCCCGGCAACAGCCCCATAAAACTGTTGATGATGATAAAAAAGAATATCGTTAATAAATATGGCAGGTATTTCTTGTAATTTCTTCCCAGGTTTGGTTTGGCCACTTCATCCCGAACAAAGGTGATCAACGGTTCAACTGCATTTTGAATTCCTTTCGGTGCCGTTTTAGTTCCCTGCCCTTCTTTATATTTTTTGGCAATGCTGGTTAATAACCATACCAATAACACAACTGCGAGTATCATCTGTACCACATTACGTGTTAATGAAAAATCATATACCTGCACTGTATTATCTAATGTATGTCCATCTTCTAAAACAGGAATGATCTTGTTGCCCTGCTGGCGATAACCTTTATAAGCATCTTCGCCATGATGAAATTTTGAAGACATGAAAACATCAAGACCTCTTTGGGGAGAATATAAAATGACAGGTAATGGAATAGTGGCGTGAAAATCGCCCGCTGTAAAAAAGTGAAATTCATGTCCATCCTGGATGTGATCCATGATCGTTTTAGCAGGATCAAATTTTGCATCGGCATGCTCAACTTCAAAATCGGCGGTTGTTCCGGGAATGGTGTCCGTATGATCACTTTCTTGCGAAATAACGGGATTGAAAACCGACCAGGTAAATAAGCTGAAAACCAATACCAATAAGCATTTTACTCGTGCTGAAGTCATACCGTTCCTCAAATTTGGCGCAAAGATAAGGAGGGAAAGGTAAAAAACCACAACATTATATAACAATTAGCCGGGATTTTGCTTGCTTAATTTTTTCCAGAATTTCAGTAATTCCTCATCAAATACATCCATGTTATTTTGATTGAGGCTTCATCGTATTGTATGGGGTAATGCGTGCCTGTTTTAACATGATTCCTCTCTTCATCAGTTTGGTCATCATATAATAACGTTCTGCAGGAGTTCGTTTTAAAGCTTCTTTTAAAAGATCTGTTTCAGCCTTTTCATAATTTGCATCAGCTTCTTCAACGATTTGCTTTTTCGAGTTCATTTTTATATTAAACAGAAACAGTTTTTTTCATAAACTGCATCTCATGCAATTTACTGTAAAATCCTCCTTGAACCAACAGTTCTTCATGCGTACCCGCTTCTTTTAGTTCGCCTTTGTCTAAAACGATAATCTGGTTGGCTTTACGAATAGTAGATAAACGATGAGCGATAATTATAGAAGTCCTGTTGGCAATCAGCTTTTCAATGGCTTGTTGAATCAGTTGTTCACTTTCCGTATCTATGGATGATGTGGCTTCATCCAAAATTAAAATAGCCGGATTATATAAAAGTGCCCGGATGAAAGATAAAAGCTGCCGCTGCCCAAGCGATAAGGTAGCCCCTCTTTCGCGTACATTATAATCATAACCGCCCGGTAACTGCATGATGAATTCATGCATGCCAATTAATTTTGCCGCCTGGATAACCTGTTCTTTTGAAATTCCCGGGTGGCGCAAGGTAATATTATCCATTATTGACCCGGAAAACAAGAACACATCCTGCAGTACCACGCCAACGCTTCCTCTTAATTTTTCTAACTGGTATTCATTAATATTTACATCGTCAATTAGTATCTCCCCTTTATTCACCTGGTATAACCTGTTCAACAAACTGATGATGGTAGTTTTCCCGGAACCGGTATGGCCTACAATGGCAACGGTATCGCCGGCTTTCAGTGTGAAATTGATATTCTTTAAAACTTCCTGCTCTGGTAAATAACCAAATGTTACATTTTTAAATTGAACCTTGCCTTCCACCTTTCCAGGAGCATAAGTTCCATCGATTTTAGTTACATCTTCATTATCCAGCACTTTAAAAACCCTTTCGGCAGCGATCATTCCCATTTGGATAACATTAAATTTATCCGCAATCACCCGGAGCGGCCTGAAGATCAGGTTAAGGAATTGAATAAAAGCCACCAGCACCCCTGCATTCACTCTTTGACCAGCGCCCCACCAAACGATCAACCCAATGGAAGTTGCCAGAACAATTTCTACCACCGGGAAAAAAACGGAATATGCAAAAATGGCTTTCACATTGGCATTGCGATGTTCCTTATTGATTTCTTTGAATTTATTAAACTCTTTATCCTCCACCGCAAAAGACTGGATAATGGCCATTCCTGTCAGGTGTTCCTGTACAAAAGCATTCAAATGACTAACGGCATTGCGTACCCGATGAAAGGACCTGTTCACACTTTCTTTAAAATAATAAGTGGCTATCAGCATAATCGGAAAAGGAACCAGGCATATAAGCGTCAACCGCCAATCCATCCAAAACATTACACCCAATACACAAATAATGGAAAGAAAATCGGCAATGATGGAAATTAATCCATCCGAAAAAACATCATTGATCCTTTCATTATCATCAATGGTGCGGGTGGTTAAAGTACCGATAGCCGTTTTATCAAATTGGCGGAGGTTGAGTGATAATATTTTATTGTAAACCGTTACCCGCATATCCTTAACCACATGCTGTCCTAACCAGGATGTGATGAAAGAAAAATAAAAACGCAAAGCAGTTTCAATTAAAAGAAAAACAACCTGGATCACGGTAATCCAGATCACCATATCCAAAAATTTGTAGGTAATATATTTATCTACCGTTTGTTGAATAAGGTAAGGTCGAACGGGTGTGAATGCGGCCAAAATAATGGCGAGCCCTACAGAAATAAAAAATTGTTTTTTATAAGGGTTGGCAAATTTAAAAACCCTGCGCAGCAGGTTTATGTCAAAAGATTTTTTTATAGCAGGATCCGCCACGCTTCAAAATACATTTAGGTTAACTACAAATGTAAACAGAACTGATTTTTATTATAGTATTACAGAATTTGCTCTGTATCCATGGCGGTTTTATATGCCTTGATAAATATTGCACCCAAATTTTTATATGGCGGAATATAATCTTCCAAACCTTCCACTGTAACAGTATTATCTAATTCTTTCCAGAATGGTATCCAATCAATATTTTGACCGTTGCGAAGTTTTTCCATCAGCAAATTAAAGAATGGTTGATTGATCCTTGTTTTACCAATTTGCTTGGAAGCGATGATATGCGCTTCCGGAGCATTTTGTAAAATATCATGAATTAAATGATAACCACCACAAGAACCCATAAATACAATTTTGGCAGAAGGTAATATTTGGTTGATGGTGTAATTAGCATAATAACTATGTCCGCGATGGATCACAACGGTTGGTGCCAGATTATTTTTTGCCAGGTAAGCTTCCAATGCCCTTTGGGCTTTTTCATCTTCCCCCGTTTCTTCCGGCAAAGGTTTGTTAGCATAGATCATTACAGGTTTACCTTTTACTGACTGTATATAAACCCATTGATCCGTTTGTGTTGTTTTCCAGTTACTATTATTGAATTGTCTTAAAAAACCCTGGAAAATATTTTGACCATCTTCATCACCATAAAAGAATACCTGCATAATCACTTTATCTTCCTCATTGGTCAATGTATTAAAATTCACATTGTAAACCGGTGAAATACCCAACTCAGTAGAAAGGTTTATATTATTGGTTGAATCTGCGGATTGAAATAATTTATCCAGCAGGTTGTAAATAACAATTCCTCTTTTATTATTCTGGGCCACATTACGCTGGTAATTGATCTGGATGTTTTTGATCATCTCATCCGCCAAAGGCTTGATGCTTTCTGCTATGCTTGCATAACTATCGGCTACATCTACACCATCTTCCAATCCATCCGACTTTTCAAGGCCACCAACAAATGCCTGCATCAATTTAGCCGCATCATCCTGTTGTTTGAATGAAGCTAAAAAATGGCTCAGGGTATTATAACCCGCGGCTATTTTGATAAACTTCCTGTATTTATCAAATTTTACAGACATCAGTAAAGAATCACCTCTTTGCCCGATCCGGCTCATTATATATGGATATACACCATTGGTATAACTGGAAGTATAAATTACGCCATCACTTAAAACCGCAACATAATACAGTTCCTGGGCACTCAGTGGTTGCAATACCCGGAAACGAACTGCATCGGGTGAGTTGTGTAATCCATTAATCACATTTACAAAAGAACTGATTGCTTTTTTTTGCATCATTTCCATTATAGATGCCGATTCCTGGATCGCTTCACCATTTAATTGCCGGTTTACATAATCAATATGCGTTTTAACCAGTAACTGGTAATATTTTACATCATCGTTCTTTACTTCGTCCACATCATTGAAACTGATTTTACCCGACATGATATTATCCAGGAAAGGAAAATACAATTGCCCGCTTCCTCCACTGGTGGCCATCTTACTCACGGTTTTAACCAGTGGATCATCAATTTTGCGAATGGCAAAACCTAAACGATTATTGGCCGCGGCATAATCATAAAGCTGTCTTGGATTTTGATAAGCCGCCACTTTTACCAGGCTGTCCAGGAAAGGTAGGTTGGGATTTTCCAATAAGGTTTGCAGGGTTTTTTCTGGGTATAGCGTTACATATTTTTTTATCAATACATACCTGCTTTCATTATATCCTTTATTCTGGTCAAAAATGTTTGAACGCATCACCGCATTACCCACTTCATATGGCATATCAGTAATGGCAGGTAAAATATTTTCATTTTCCCTGTCTAATGCAATTAGTTTTTCATAAGCAGAAATAGTAGCAGGAATATAGGATGGTTTGAAGGAGGTACTGCGCCGGTTATTGTTGATAAATCTCAGCACGTTGGACAAGCCATGTAAATATTGCACTTTCAGGCGATGATCAAGAATGGTATCTTTTTCAATATTAAATTGAATTTCATCCGCCTTATTTTGAACCGATTGATGAATATAAAATTCAGTTTCTTTTGTAATCGTTGTATTAGCAGCAGGTTTATAGGCTTCAAAAGCTTTTTGCTCCCGGTCTATATAATCGTGGTTTAATTGGCGCCTGAACTCCGGCTTTAAATTTTTGTACTGGTTACTATCTCCCTGGGCGTTGAGATTTAAATGAAAACAAGCGGAAACAATAAATATGAAAAAAGTTGATGATCTCATAATGAATAGTGAAACAAAATTAATGCCCACTGTTTAAATGGGGTACAATGAATTAAATTCTCTCTTAAAGAACAAATTTTGAACAAATAAGCTGGCTTTCAAATGTTAAAAATAATTAAACGATAAAGCGTCAGGTATATTATTTAATTATTAAGTATTCGTTATAGAGTTACAATCCTTCCTCCTGTCTCTTCAATTATTGTAGGTTTGCAAAAATTTGAACGCTGCATGGAAACCAAGGCACGCACCGTGTTGATTGCTGATGATGAACCGGACATATTGGAGATCCTGAAATATAATCTTATTTCAGCGGGGTATTCGGTCATTACAGCAAAGGATGGAGATGATGCACTTGAAAAAGCCAGGCTCCACCAGCCCCAACTTATTGTTTTGGACATCATGATGCCTAAAAAAACAGGTGTGGAAGTCTGTGAGCGTTTAAGACAGCTGCCCCAGTTTAAACAGACCCTGATTTTATTTTTAACTGCCTTAAATGATGATACTACCCAGGTAAATGTTTTGGAAACAGGTGCGGACGATTATATCAGCAAACCTGTAAGTCCCAAAGTTTTTATCAGCCGCGTAAACGCATTATTCAGGCGTTTACCGGAAACAGGCGATAAAATATTGGAAATTGATGGCCTGGTAATCGATCCTCAAAAATTCCTGGTAATTAATAACGGCAAGGAGATCATCCTGGCCAAAAAAGAATTCGAATTATTATACCTGCTGGCATCCAAACCGGGAAGGGTTTTTTTGAGAAACGAAATATTAAACCAGATCTGGGGCGCCGATGTGATTGTTGGTGACCGCACCATTGATGTTCACGTTCGAAAAGTGAGACAAAAACTGGGGATCGATTGTATAACCACGGTAAAAGGTGTTGGTTATAAGTTTGAGTTATGATCTTAATTGGATTAGCACCTGGTGACCTTACCTTTAATATTCATTTTTAAAATTGCATGTTCCAGGCTAAAAATTTTACACCCCGGCAACTTTCCGCTTTTACCTCATTATTGATTTCTATTCCGATAGCATTAGGCATTTATGCGCTGGAAAGAGACTGGATGATCTCCGGCATTTCATTCATCCTCATTTTTTTGGGAAGCTTTTTATTAATTACGTTTACTCTTCAACGTTTTATTTACCGGAAAATAAAACTCATTTACAAGTTCATTTACCAAACCAAGGCCAGTAAACGGGAGGAGATGTATTATAAATTTGTGCTCCCGCAAAAAAGCATTTCAGAAGTTAGTGAAGATGTGCAGGCCTGGGCCGTTCAACGAAGCCAGGAAATTGATTT
>CAMPGG010000175.1 GCA_946885335.1 uncultured Chitinophagaceae bacterium | reverse complement strand
GGGGGTATTTGTTATATGTTATCAGAATATGGAACCATGAGTTTAAAAGAGGTTTTGGCACCGGCTATGGAACTGGCGGCGGGTTATCCTATTGATGCACAAACCGCCAACAGCATGGAAAGAGGGAAGGCCCGCATAAAAGAATGGCCATACAGCAAAGCTGTTTTTCTTCCTCATTTAGGTGAAAAAAGAGAAGCGCCGGTAGCAGGAGAAATATTTGTACAGAAAGATTTATTGGAGACACTCAATAAAATGGTGGAAGCAGAACAGGATGCGTTAAAAAAAGGAAAGAGCAGGAAAGATGCGATCATGGCTGCCTTTGACCGTTTTTATAAAGGGGATATTGCAGAAGAATTTGTAAGAGGAAGTCGTGAGCAGGGCGGGTTGATTACCATGCAGGATTTGGCTGAATGGAAACCCATTGAAGAGGAACCCATGCATATAAATTATAAAGGCATAGAAGTTTACAAACTGCAGCAATGGACACAAGGACCCGTTATGTTGCAGGCATTGAACATACTGGAAAATTTTGACCTGAAAGCCATGGGATATAACAGTCCAAAATATATTCATACAGTATATCAATCCATGAACATGGCATTTGCTGATCGTGATTTTTATTATGGCGATCCTTATTTTGCGCCACAGGAACCCATGAAAGGTTTGTTGAGTAAAGAATACGGAAAACATAGAGCCGGTATGATCCGGTTTGATAAAAACGATGCAAACATCGGCCCGGGTGATCCATACCCCTTTGAGGGAAAAACTAATCCTTATACCGCGTTAATGAAGCAAAGAGGGTTTACAACGG
Organism: uncultured Chitinophagaceae bacterium; assembly: GCA_946885335.1. The sequence continues at coordinate 6,451 of CAMPGG010000175.1, read as the reverse complement.
ATACCAGTAAACGAAATTTTGCACCCGCACATGATACGCGGACCGGCATGCTGCAAAACGATGAAGCTTATATGGATCGTTTGTGGCGTGGTACTACAACTGTTGAAGCTGCTGATAAAGAAGGCTGGGTGGTTTCCATTACACCATCTGGAGGATGGATACCCGCTTGTATAGCAGGAAAAACGGGTGTTGGTATGAGCCAGCGTATGCAAAGTTTTGTACTTGATTCAACCCTGAATCCATTTAATGTTGTGGAGCCTGGCAAACGACCCAGGGTTACATTAACACCATCAATGGCATTAAAAGATGGAAAACCATTTATGAGTTTTGCGGTGCAGGGTGGCGATACCCAGGACCAGAACCTGTTGCAGTTTTTTTTGAACATGGTTGAATTCGGTATGACGGTTCAACGGGCAAGCGAAGCCGCAAATATCAACTCCAACCAGTTGTGGCTGTCATTGGGAGGAACAAAAAATGATGACCGGAAGCCCAGGCCGGGAAATATTTTGTTGCACGACAGTACACCCGAAGCTACCCGGGAGGCATTGAAAAAAATGGGCTATACCCTTTCATTCGATGATCGCACCAGCGGACCAATCAATGCAATCTGGTTCGATTGGAAGCACGGAAGTTTATGGGGTGGTTCATCTAACCACGGGGAAGATTATGGAATTGGCTGGTAATTTTTTACCTGGTTATAAAAATGGAAAACGATTCGGTTAAGGAGCTACTACCAGGTCCTTTGCTTTTCGTTTTGTGAAAATAGCTACGATAGCCGATGTTATAATTCCCATCATAGCCGTTCCAAGAAATCCCTGCCATATATAACTTTTTAGATTAAAGAAATTTTCAGCTTCGGCCTGTGTCATCTTTCCCTCGCTAACCGCGTATTTTATGGCATTGGGAAAATAATCTGTTGCTATATATGTTGAAGTGATGTATTGGGTTAAAGGACTTAGGATGGTAACAATTATGGTTATGATGAGTCCCGTTATAAATCCCTGTTTATAACTCATGAAACCCCCGTAATGATTTTTTCTTTTATCAAGCAATGCCATTACATACACTGCAATGGCGGGAATAGCAAACAGGTAACTATAAGTAGCATGTTTGTCTATGTTTTCATTATGTAAGCCCGCCTGTTTTTCAAGCAGCATCCATAATAAACTAATAATTACAAAAATGATAGCCCATTTAATTTCAATGCTGATATTTTTCATGGCAGTAAGTTTTGGTTGGAATGATGGTTAACCTTCTTCTATAAATATATTTAAATTTAAAACATAGATTAAAGAATCCGGGGGATTCAAATTTTTATAGAAACAGTAATGATTCCCATTCGACCCCCCCGGGGTCGAATTCTCTACTTAATATTTTTTCTACAAACATTAAATCCCTGCGGGATTTAAGATGATTTGAAAGTGAAATCTTGAATGTTCAATTTGGGAAATCCAAATGTTTAAAAGGATAAATTGTAAGAATTAGTATCAACTTTCACTTTGTTCAAAAGGATAATTTACATCTGCGCTACAAAATGCCCCAGGAAACCAAATACAGCTGCGATGCCAATCATACCAAAAATTCTATAACCCAGCGATATTTTTTCCAGTTGTTCATCATCCAGGCCAGTATTTGCTTTTAAAGCCGCTGATAATTGCCATCCGGCTGTTGCATCAAATACGCCTACGATACAGGTACTGATTACAGCGTAAATCAATCCATATTCTTTAGAGACCAGGTAGCCAACCAGCATGTATATACCTAATGACAATGGTGTTAAATAACCATAATTAAAATCCAGTTTCCTGGATGCTATGGAACCCAAAACATCAATAATGGTAACCAGTAAAATACCCGCCAGGGTATACAAAGCAAGTTCATTGACAATCATATAACAAGTGTATTAATTTTGGGTTCATTATCTTTTCATTCTGAAAAAACGTTGCATTAATTCTGCACATTCATCTTTTAATATGCCATGCTCCAAGACCGTTTTCGGATGAAAAGGCCACTGAGATCCGGTTGTTTTTTTAAAGCCATTCTTTTCGTCAGATGCGCCATAAACGATCCTGCCAATCTTGCTCCAGTACAACGCACCGGCGCACATCAGGCATGGTTCCACACTGATATAGATGGTAGCATCGGGCAAATATTTTGCGCCTAAAAAATTAAAGGCCGATGTCAGTGCAATGATCTCCGCATGTGCAGTGGGATCATTCAATTTCTCTACCTGGTTATATCCACGGGCTATCACTTTTTCATTCATAACAATGATGGCACCAACAGGAACTTCATCTTCATCAAAGGCTTTTCGGGCTTCTTTTAATGCCAGCATCATATAGTATTCATCCGTCATTTTTTTAATTTTTTATGTTGAGATCATTTTGAATGACAGTTTTTCTTTTTAGTTTATGCGTGTACGTTACCATATTCCGGGTCTTTATCATTCTTATTATCAATCCTGGAAATGGGTGATGGTTTATAGCTGTTGTTTTTAAACAGGTAAAAAATAGCGATCATTATAGCGCCCAACCAAAACAGGTAAGCACCTAAATGAAATCTTTCTCCTAATAAACGGTGTGAGAGATCGGTTCTGAAATCCTGGTAAGTAAAATATAAACCAGCCAGGTATATAAACAACATTAATGAATGGGCAAGTATGGCGCGGTTACGATTAAAGCGACTGTTTACTAACTGGTGAAGCAACCATAATCCAATGAATACCACCAGCACTACTAAAGCTCCCTGCCACCAAACTTTTAAAAATTGATATTCTTTGTAAAATAAATTGATACCAGTACGGCCGATCAGACTGGCTTTGGATAATAACCAACCAGAAATTACCGAAATAGAAATCAGGATTAAAAATAGTATGGAAGATCTTTTCATCAGTTAATCTATTGGTCGTTATTTAATGTAATTCGTACTTTTTAATTTTTTACGTTTGGATTTTCAATTTCAGAAATTCATTTTACCTGGTTTGATTTTCAAAATACCGGATAATTGCCAGCCTGATGTCTGAAATTGGTCCACTGGATGGCAGATCATATACTTTTATGATACCGGGGTTTTGTTTATTTAAAAAACCCAGGTTGGATTCTAATCCGCTCAGTAAAAAATCGCTTAGGGCTACACGGTAGATTGCTTCATCCTGTATGGGTGAGGATTTGAACGTCCATTTATTTTCCTGGTTATCAAATTTCACCTGTTCATTGTAAAGAAGATATCCGCCGATGCCTTTATTCTTTTCACCCTGATCCAATATTTGTTTCAATAGGCTTCCTTTCATGTCAACTTCCTGTATGCCTCCACCAAATGGCATGGCGCGGATGATATCATATTGTGTTACGGGCATGGCGATTATATCATCAACCCGGATGGAACCTGCATTTAATAAAACAACGTCAGCTTGTGGAGCTGCGTTCTGCATCGCTGAAATAATATGCCTGGTAAGGTTAGTGGGATGGCTCCTGATTTCAGATTCTCTTCCATCAAGCGGTTCTCCTTTTGCTAAAACAATTTTTTTTGAATCAAAGCCAATATTCTTAAAACTGGCATCAGCAATATTGGTCCATTTTTCAACCACCACATTTGTAGCACTGTCCAATGGAATGGATTCATTTAAATAAACCAGGTTGGCTTCACTTTTGATGCTGCTCTTTTTTTTATTTATATCAAGCGTAATTACATAGGCTGTTCTTGCATTTGCATGTGCTTTAGTGATCTTAACTCCATTTATTGTTTCATAACGCATATCATGTTCATGACCACCGGCAATCAAAGCCAGTTGGGGCAACTGCTCTGCCAAAATCCTGTCATCTTCCATAAATTGATGTGTAATGGCAACCACCGCATCAACAGAGTCTTTTAATTGTGCGTACATTTTTGTTGCTGCAGACAAGGGATCAGTATAACTAACAAAGGCGGCTTTATTGAAAGGAAGGGTTATGCCTATAAAACCGATACGGGCCACGGTACCATCAGCATCACTTATTGTGTGAATAATGTATTCGGGAATCGGTTTAGCCTCACCGTTAGTTGTTTTTTCAAAAGGTTGTATACCATCCGCAGTCTGGTGAAAGGTGTTGGTAGAAACCCAGCTAAATGTTGATTCATTCAACCTTGATTGTAATTCAGGTTCTTTGATATCAAATTCATGGTTGCCAAAAATGGCCAGGTCCATACCGGCGGCATTCATGGCTTCTACCATTTGCCGGCCCCTGATAGCTTTGCCTTCAAACGAAAGGCTATTGTAAACCGACGGACTTAAAAAATCGCCCGCCATGATCAGCATGGTGTTGGGGTTTTTTTGCTGGTATTGTTTTTTTAAACTGGCCACCCTTGCCATACCACCTACATTGCCACTTAAGGGTGCAATTTCATATACATCATTTACCTGTATCAGCACAAGTTCTATGCGGCCATCATCTTGCCCGTTCCTGGTAACGGAACAAGCATATGCCAGGTTTATTAAAAAAATAAATGAAAGCAGATTTATTTTTCTCATAAAAAAAATCATTGTTCAACAAAGTTAATAAGCAACCTGCTTGTGTAAGATGACAGACCTAACGGTGTTGTTCATATTTACCTGCCGGTGCTGTTTTTTTTAAACGGTTTAATTCTTCCATGGTGAGTTCGGGGGTTTTTAAAGTTTGAATCACTTCATCTAATTGTTGCCGGGTACGTATGCCAATAACCGCTGAACCTAGACCTGGTTGTTGAAGTACAAACCGAATGGCAGTTTGAGCCTGTGAACGTTCCTTATTTGATAATTCTTTCACCAGCGAAGCAATTTCTTCTACTTTCTCTTTTGAATGATTGAGATAATCTTTTGCCGGTTTACCTGCCAGTAATCCCTGCGCTAATGCGCCTCTCGATAATAACCCGATTTTATTTTGTGTGATAAGTGAAATGCATTCTTCTTCCGGTCTTCGATCCAGCAGGCTGTATTGCATCATTACACTGGTGATATTTGAACGGTCAATGTATTCCCTGATCACATTCGGGCGAATAGAAGAAATGCCATAGTGTAAAATTTTACCCTGGTTCTTTAGTGTTTCAAAAGCTTCAATTGTTTCGTCTATCGGGTCTTCTATGGTGCCTCCATGCAATTGGTACAGGTCTATATAATCAGTTTGCAATCTTTTTAAACTTTTTTCTGCTGCTTGCAGAATATATTCCTTTCGTGGATTCCAATCCCAACCACTGCCATCTTCGCGCCATTGGTTGCCCACTTTTGTCGCAATGATCAGTTGTTTTCGTTTTTCTTTCAGCGCTTTTCCTACTATTTCTTCATTGGCACCTTTATCGTAAAGATCTGCAGTATCGAAAAAATTAATACCCGCATCGATCGCATCTTGCAGCAATTGAATATTTTCTTTTTCAGATTGTTTTAATGACATGCATCCAAATCCGATAGCTGAAACTTTTAATGATGATGAACCAAGTATTCGATAATCCATAGCCTAAAGTTAATAAGTTGATGCCGCTAATCTTTGCAAGTGATTTTAATTTATCTTTCTGAAAACCTTTAATTTTTTACATGCTCAATACCACAAAAGATAGTTATCAACTGCAGCCATTACGTGAATTTTATCAATCAGGCCAAACAAGAACCTATGCATTCCGAAAAAAGCAATTAGAGAAATTAAAGCAGGCGGTTTTAGACCATGAAGATGAAATCAACAAGGCATTGTTTACGGATCTTAAAAAAAACAAGGAAGAAACCTGGGCAACTGAAACCGGTTTGTTATTGATGGAGATAAACATCCTGTTGCGAAACCTGAAAAAATGGATGTCTCCAAAAAGAGTAAGCACTAATCTCCTGAACCTGCCATCATCCAGTAAATTGCACAAGGATCCATTAGGCGTTGTGTTAATCATTTCTCCATGGAATTACCCGCTGATGCTGGCATTATCTCCATTGGCCGGTGCAATCGCAGGGGGAAATTGTGCAGTCATTAAACCATCCGAAATAGCAACGGCAACCGCTGCATTGATCAATCGCATCATTTCAAAAACATTTGATCCTGATTACATAAAAGTACTGGAAGGTGATGGCGCACAAGTGGTGCCGGCGATAATGGATGAATTTCGCTTCGACCATATTTTTTATACAGGAAGTTTAAATGTAGGAAGATCCATTTACCGGCACGCTGCTGAACATATTATTCCTGTTACCCTTGAATTGGGCGGTAAAAGTCCTGCCATTGTTGAAAAAGACGCTGACATTAAGGTGGCTGCCCGAAGGATCACGGTAGGTAAATTTTTGAATGCCGGACAAACCTGTATTGCCCCGGATTATGTGTTGGTGCATGAAAGTATACAGGAAGAATTGATTGCAGAAATAAAAAAAAGTATAAAATCTTTTTATGCGGATGCAAAAGGTTATGAATTTGGAAAGATCATCAATGAATCAAGATTTAATAAATTAATCAGCTACCTGGATGAA
>CAMPGG010000174.1 GCA_946885335.1 uncultured Chitinophagaceae bacterium | reverse complement strand
ACCATTTGCCTGTCTGCATCCAATCTTATAAGAATGAATAAAAGAATGGAAAAAGTTAAGAGTGATGTTCCTCCATAACTTACAAATGGCAATGGAATACCGATTACGGGTGCAAGCCCAATTGTCATTGCCAGGTTAATCCCAATATGAAAAAATAAAACACCGGCTACACCATATGCATAACACCTGGAAAAAGTGCTGCGTTGTCTTTCCGCTACGGTGATGATAAGAAATAATAATGCGAGATAAACAATAATCAAAACCATACTGCCTACAAAACCAAAACCTTCACCAATAGTACAGAAAATAAAATCGGTGCGTTGTTCCGGAACAAAATCATAACGGGTTTGTGTACCTTTTAATAAACCGCGGCCAAGAAAACGTCCACTACCTATTGCGATCTTGGACTGCTTTACATTATAATCAGCCGTATTCATGCGTGGGCCGCTTGATGCGGCACTTGCATCGTAACCTTTCAGGTATTCCACAGGAACTTCCTTACCGATGGTACTGTATATCCTTTCTACCTGGTGATTTTGCAAAACATTTTTAAAAATGAACGGCACACCAAATCGCTGTATGCCAACACAGAGCGCCCAGAGGAGGACAATATTAATAAGTAATCCCTTATTACGTTTTATCTGCCGGCGCATACTGTAAGCCGTTAGCCCAGCAAAAACAGTTAATATAATAGCCAGCGTATTTTTTTCAAGCAGCAAGGTTAAAACCACCAATGCCGCAACGGAAAACCCAATGATTAATATTATAGCCGGCAGCCCTTCGCGGTACATCACTAAAAAGAAAGAAAAATATACCAATGCAAGACCCGTTTCCTTTTGTAAAATAGTCAGGATAGCTGGTAATATGGCAATAGCCGCCGCGATCAACTGGCTTTTGGTTTTGGAAAAATCAGTTTCATTTAATGAAAGATATTTTGCCAATGCCAGGCAAACCGGGATTTTGCAAAATTCCGCCGGTTGAAACTGGAATCCTCCAATCCGTATAATGGATTCGGTTCCCTTTATTTCTGTGTGAAATGGAAATACAAGTAATAATAACAAAATACCGAAGGCATACCAGAGGTTAGCGGTGGCCGCAAAGAATTTACTATCGGTTACCAGGATGAATACACCGATGATGACAGATAAAATGAAAAAAATAAATTGCTTGCTATAATCTGTTTTGAAAGTCAGGAAACTTGTGATCACACTATCCCCTTCCACATAGGTTGCACCAAATATAGCAGTGATACCAATGCCCACAATTAATAAATACAGCCCAACCAGGCGCCAGTCGATCCCTTTGGAAATGGCAGGATTTCGTTGATTCATATGCGTTATGCTAATGGCCGGTTTTTAAAATATTTTTCTTCAGGTAAAATGGCTTCCCACTCGAATACAGGTGGCCATTTTTCTTCTGCTGGCAAAGATGCCGGCACTTGTGTCCTCTCTATCAAAACATAATTTCTTAAATAGGCACTGTCTTTCGTCATCTCGAACCATTTGAATGCTCTTATTGAATCTTCTATATACTGTAATCTTTCTAAATAAGAAGGCATCAGGTTGGCGTTGGCAATCTCTTCCACTTTTTCTAAACGCTCAGGGCGCAGCGTATCATTCAAATATTTTTCCATGAGGATGGATGAAATGGGACCGGCCCAGGTACCGCCATAACCCGCATTTTCCACAATCACCGCAATGGCGATCTTTGGATTTTCTCTTGGTGCAAAACAAACAAAAACGGAATTATCTTTTAACTGTACCCGTTTGCGTTCAATGATGCGATAGTTTTCCGCTGTACCGGTTTTAGCTGCAACATTTATTCCGGGGATGGCTGCTGAACGGGCAGTTCCTCTTTCAACCACATCCTGCATACCGCTGATTACTTCTTCAAAGGCATCATCAGAGATATGTGTTAATACTTCATGTTTTACGCGGTATTTATTTAAGATAGTATCAGCTTCGGTTTCATCATCAATCTTTTTTACAAAGTGTGGCGTATAATAATATCCCTTGTTAGCGATCAAACACATAGCATTGGCTAATTGCAAAGGTGTAGCTGTCATCATATCCTGGCCAATACCCAATGTTAAGTTTGTGCAGGAACTCCAGCTACCACGGTATACGGTGTTGTAACGACTAGTATCCGGAATATTTGCATTGTCCTCACTCGGCAGATCAATACCCAACTTTGTTCCAAGACCAAATGCATTCATATAATCTTTCCATTTTGCATAACCCACTTTTACATTTCCATATTTTGGATTATCGACAGTAAGCCGGTAGATATGTGTATAATAAGCGTTACATGAATTGGCAATGGATAAACGAAGATTCGCTGCATGGCCTCCGCCGGCATGCGTACAACGCACCGGGCGGTTACAACCATAATATGCGCCACCACATGGATAACCAAATGACGGAGTAATGACCCCTTCATCCAAAGCAACCAATGCACCAATGGGTTTAAATGTAGATCCCGGCGGATACTGGCCTTTGATAGCCCTGTTTAATAAAGGTGCGGATACATCCAGTGTCAGTCTTGCAAAGTTTTTTTGTTTATCAGAACCAGTGAGATCGTTCGGATTAAAATTAGGACCTGAAACCATTGTAAGAATACCACCTGTTTTTGGTTCAATGGCAACGATGGCGCCTACTTTATTGTTCATCATTTTTTCGGCCAGTTGCTGCAACTCTACATCAATATATGTACGCAGGTTACGACCTGCAACTGCTGCCGTATCAAATTCACCATTCTCGTACCTGCCGACCAACCTGTTTTTATTATCCTTGATTAAATACTGAATACCCCGTTGTCCCCTTAAAATTTCTTCGTAATAAGATTCCAAACCGTTTCTGCCTACATAATCCCCGGGTATATAATAATTATTAGATCGGGCAATGATTCCGGAGTCCACTTCACCAATATAACCCAGGATCTGTGCCGCCACATTATATGGATAGGTACGCACAGGTCTTTCCTGCAAATAAAAACCATTTGTAAAGCGCCACATGTTTTCTTCCAGTCTTGCATGTTTTTCTGGTGACAACAATCCTTCAAAAACAGATGGACGATATCGGCCATTGCGGATGATGGATGTAACAATGCGTTGTTTGAATTCTGCAGTATCAATTTCCAGTAAACGACACAAGTATGCTGTATCAACTCCGCGAACCTGGGTAGGCGTCACCATCAAATCGAACATGATGGTATTATTTAAAATGGGACGATTCAGGCGATCATAAATTATTCCTCGCGGAGGGAATACTCTTTTTGGAAAAACAGCATTGTCCAAAGCCAATTGTTTATACTTGCTGGAAAGTACCTGCAGGTTAAATAATTGTACGCTGATGATTATAAAAGTTACGAGAAAAATCAGCCTAACAATATAGCTTCTTGATTGATTAAAAACAGACATATATATATTCAGGAAATTGAGAAAAGGAGCGGTAAAAATCCGCTACAAATTACAACATTATAAAAGTATGGATGAATAATAAATACATAAAGTTGTCTGACAGTAAACGAAAACAGAAATCCTTATATTGAATAAAACGCTTATCAGGCTGTATTAGTACGAAAACGCAGTCTTCTTGGAAATAATATTTCAGTAAGTATAATCAATAACATACTGATGCCGGTAGTGGCTAAAACTTTTAATAAAAAACTGAGGAAAGATCCAAAACTTAACCACTCTAAAAACACCAGGTAAAAATTATGCAGAAAAGTAAGGACCAGGGCATACACCAGGTAAGGTGTCCATCCCATGCTTTTTGGTGAAGGTTCCCGGTAATTAAATTCAGAAGTATCTTTTGGTGTCAGCACATTAATGACAAAGGGTCTTGCATAAGCAATCAATACACAGGCCGCTGCATGTAAACCGGGAGTCATGGTGAAATAATCTAAACTGAGACCTGTAAAAAACCCAATGACCATTAGCCAGAAACGACTGATTGAAAATGGCAACCATAAAATAAAAAGGAAATAAATTATCGGCACAATGAACTGGTGCAATGGCGGAATATTATCCAATACAAAAACCTGCACCAGGATAAATACCAGGAAACGGATAATATTTTTCAACAGGTCACTCACCGGTTAGCTGGTTTTACTTCATCAATTTTTTTTCTTGTTTCTTCATCAAGTTGAACTTGCTCAGCCCGGTGAAGATTTTCAACCACGAACACTTGTTGCAGGTTATAAAAATTTGCACTAGTTGCCACTTTAATAAGATATAAACCTGTTGTTTTATCTATCATTATACTGCTAACCGTTCCAATTAAATGATCTGGCGGAAAATTATAACTGTACACACTGGTTAATACGGTATCTCCTTTTTTGATCTCTTCATTCTTTGGAATACCTTTTAATAATAAATGTTTAGGATCCGTGCCATCCCATTCTATTGAACCGAACTCTTTTGTTTTTTTGAGAGAAGCATTTACTTTACTCTGAATATGCAGCAGGCTCATTACCTGGCTGAAATTAGGACTCACATTTACCACCACACCTACCACACTTCCATCCGAATTCAAGACAGCCATGTTATCAGTAATACCATGATTTGCGCCGCGGTTTAATTGAATATAGTTTCGCTGCCTGCTAACAGAATTGTTAATCACTTTTGCCTCCCGCCATAAATATCTTCGGTATTGTTCAATGGTGTCACTTCTTAATGTATCAACCCTAACCTGCATGCCTGTATCTGGTACCAGGAAATTTTGTTGCATGATGTTCAATAATGAATCATTCATCCGGTGAACACGGCGATTTTCTTCGCCCTGGTGAAAATAATCATCCAGCTTATCGTAGCGTGAATTGACACTGCCGGTAATTTCGTTTGCTATGCCTAAAAAACTTGCCTGGTGAAACCGGTTATATTTAAAAAGAAAGTATAGTGCCACAAACTGCAGGATAAAGAATGTGAGCAAATTAAAATAACGACGGATGAAGAGAAAAATATTACGCATGAAGTGATCCTGGTTGTCTGCAAATGTAATCAGGGCTCATCCTGCAACCCTTTTCTATACTCAAAACTTTTATCTCATTACAAATGGATACCTGTCATAATTTTTTAATGCAATACCAGTTCCTCTAACAACGCTTTTCAGTGGATCGTCTGCAACGTGCACAGGTAATTTTATCTTTTGACTAAGTCTTTTATCTAATCCACGTAATAATGCACCGCCACCGGTCAGGTAAAGACCACGGCGATAAATATCCGAAGCCAGCTCCGGGGGAGTTTGCTCCAACGCTTTTAAGATTGCTTCCTCAATTTTGAAAATGCTTTTATCGAGTGCTTCTGCAATTTCCTGGAAACTAACCATGATCTGTTTTGGAATACCCGTTACCAGGTCACGTCCGTTAACAGGAATATCGTCAGGAGGATTTTCCAGGTCTTTCATAGCTGCACCCACCTGTATTTTGATTTGTTCGGCAGTGCGTTCACCAATTAATAAACTATGATAGCGGCGAAGTGCCTCCATAATATCTGCTGTAAATTCATCACCAGCGATCCTGATTGACTGATCGCAAACAATACCGGCCAGTGCAATAACGGTAATGCCGGTAGTACCACCACCAATATCAATGATCATGTTACCAACAGGCTCTTCTACATCTATTCCAATACCCAAAGCCGCGGCCATTGGTTCATGAATCAAATAAACTTCTTTAGCACCGGCTTGTTCCGCACTGTCTCTAACAGCTCTTTTTTCCACTTCCGTAATGGAAGAAGGAATACAGATCATCATTCGCCAGCTTGGAGGAAATAAGGGTTTTTTGGGATAAACCAGTTTGATCAGTTCCCGGATCATCAATTCCGCTGCATTAAAATCCGCGATCACACCATCTTTCAAAGGCCTGACGGTACGAATGCTTTCATGCGTTTTCTCGTGCATCATCAATGCCCTTTTGCCTACCGCCAATACTTCTTTCGGATTATTTCTATTCAATGCCACAATACTTGGCTCATTCACCACTACTTCGTCATTATGTATAATGAGGGTATTTGCAGTTCCGAGGTCAATAGCTATTTCTTGTGTAAACCAGTTAAAAAGTCCCATTTATTTGGATTGGATTTAATGTTGGCAAAATTGGAGGAAATTATTTACATAAACAAAGCAAACACACGCTATTTGCCATGTTGGCCATTTTATTTTGAGGATTAAATTGTTTGGTTGATAAATATGATCAAGGCATGAAGAATTTATTACATAACGTCAGGCCGTTTTTAATAGTATACATTAAAGATACAGTTTGTAATTTTTTTAGTTGTATCCAATTTCAACTTCAATTCTATATAAAATAGCTTCTTCATACCCCTATGCATATGCGAAACTTTCTTTCTATTATCAGGAATGAAATCCTAACATCCGTTCAATTTCAGGTGGCAGTTTGGGTAGTTTTCTTCTTTCAATCAAAAAACTGGTGAGTTGGGCAATCTCTTTGAAAATATAATGTTTATCAGCCGCCGCTTTCAGGTAATCTTTCCCGGTACTGCCGCCGGTGCCAATACGGGTTCCGATCATCCGGTGAACCATGTTCATATGCCTGTGCCGCCAGGCACTCAGTTGTTCGTCTATTTCAAGCAGGTTATTTAACAATTGAAAAGGTAATTGTAACATGGGATAACCCCTGTACAGCATGATAAAAAGGGCGGCGCGGTTGGCTGCACTTGTAAAGGCACGGTTGGTTTGTCCTTCTTTCAAAAAAAGATCATCAAAATGGTCTACATTATTCTTTTCAGCCTCGGCCAAACTATTAGCATACCGAAACTGGTATTCTTTCCAGTACACTTCTGCAATGCCCTGGCTTGTTTTATCTTCCTGGGCAAAAGTAGTTTCCAGGTTTTTCCAATTTTGTTCGTCCTGGAAGAAAGGAATTCTTTCAAGCCAGTCGTTCACCAATTCAATCAATGACTTTCCGGATTCGGCTTCCTTAATCAGGGATACATGTTCAGGTTTTAATTGGTGTGTATAATATTCCTGTCCATGCCGGTTTTCAAATTTCAATCCCAGTTTTGCTTCCAGGAGTTTAAACTGCCAGCTTTGAAAACCAGATGCAGGCCTTAGCATATCCCTGAAATCAAGAAAATCCATAGGTGTCATGGTTTCCATGATATCAATCTGGTGAACCAGCACCCGCAGAATAGTGACCATCCTGCTAAGCCGATGTGTTACCAGTTGCAGGTCGGGCGAATTGTCGTTGATCGTAGGCCGGCCCATGATTTCGGCTACAGAATCGGCTTCATGATGCAATTGTTTAAACCAAAGTTCATA
>CAMPGG010000173.1 GCA_946885335.1 uncultured Chitinophagaceae bacterium | reverse complement strand
GGTTGTGAAGCATTTTTGCCGGTTGTGCAACATGGAAATTTTAATGGTTATCTTTTCAAAGGTCAATATGTACAGGGTATTGCGGTAGACGGTGCCAACCGTAAATGGATCGCGACAAATAATGGGGCCTGGCTGGTAAGTGAGAATGGAGAAAAACTCATCTATCATTTTACAGAAAATAACAGTCCATTATTTAGCAATGATGTAAAGCAGGTAGCCATTGACGGTAGTACAGGAGAAGTTTATTTTGCAACTTCGAAAGGCATAGTTTCTTTCAGAAGTACAGCTACAACGGGTACTGAAACAAACCAGGATGTATTGGTTTTCCCCAACCCGGTTCCTCCGGGGTATACGGGTAGCATTGCTATCCGCGGTTTGGTGGAAAATGCCATTGTAAAAATTATTGAACCAGGTGGAAGACTGGTTTTTGAAACCCGTGCATTAGGAGGACAAGCTATCTGGAATGGATTAAACTACCAGGGCAGGCGGGTTGCCAGCGGGGCTTATATTGTTTTAGTGAATGATGATGGCCGGCAGGAAAAAGCCGCCGCAAAAATTTTCTTCATCAACAAATAAATTTTTTGTCAACTGCATTACATAAAACCAAAGGCATTGTATTAAGAGCGGTTAAATATGGCGAGACCAGCCTTATCGTTACCATTTTCACCGAGCTTTTTGGTGTGCAGTCTTATATTGTTAATGGTGTAAGAACATCATCTAAAAAAGGACAGGGTAAAGCCAATTTATTTCAGCCTTCTGCAAATCTTGACCTGGTTGTTTATCACCAGGAAATAAAAAACCTGCAACGGCTCCGCGACTTCAGGTGGGGAATGTTGTACCAGCATATTTTTTCTGATATTCCTAAAAATGCGGTGGCGATGTTTATGGTTGAATTGCTTACCAAATGTTTGAAACAACCAGAAGCAAACCCGGAACTTTTTTATTTTATTGAAGATGCGTTTTTGCATCTTGATACCAGTGATGAGGATGTGATGGCTAATTTTCCCCTTTTCTTTGCCATACACCTGGCTGTATTATTGGGTTTCAGGATAGATGATAATTATGATGAACAACATACGGTGCTTGATCTGAATGAAGGCAATTTCGTTGCTACAGCACCGGAACATTCAAATTACCTGGAAGGTAAACATGCCTGGGTGAGTTCGCAGGTTTTAAAAATGCAGCAGCCCGCAGAATTAAAAGAATTGAAATTGAATTCCGCTTTTCGCAGATCCTTATTGCAGGCATACGAAACTTTTTATGCGCTGCATGTGCAGGATTTTGGGTCTATGAAAACATTGCCCGTGTTAAAAGAGATTCTTTCCTAAACTTTAGAAAAATGAAAAATTCAAAATTAAAATTCAAAAACCTTATGATTGAAATATCCAAATGGGTGAGGTAGATTGAATTATTTTTTTTCATTTTTCATTTTACCTTTTTCATTTTGCATTGTATATCAAACCAATCGCCGGCTGGTAGTAAAATCCGGATCGATCAAAACAACGCCGGGTTTCATTTTTTTATTAAAACTTCCCAACTCATGGTCCAAACCCAGTGCTTTGGCTCCATTAACGGTTGCCCAATTTAAAAGGGTTGATTTTGGAATATTGGGAAAATGCCTGTGAATGGTTTTCATTTCTTCCATCATGCTTAACTGGTGATTGCTGCTATAGCTGTCAGTGCCTAACACCATGGTACAACCGAAATTCATAAACTGTTCTACAGGTGGCAATTTATTTTCTATATACAAATTAGCATTTACACAAAGGCAGTAAAACAAATTCAAACCATATTTTTTTGCATGATCTTCAGCAAACTTCAAATCCTCTTCGCTGGTAAATGTATTGTGGATCAATAAAAGGTTTTGTTGATTGGTAAACGAAGGCAGCCAGCTTGGTAAACTTCTTTTACCGGTAATGGGTAGGGGAGATTTTGGTAAATTAAAAAACGCGTAGAGTTTTAAAAATTCACCTTCCCCGGTTTCGAATAATTTATTTTCAGCAGCCGTTTCCTGGTTATGTACTGAAATAGTTTGTTGATTTGTTGATTCGTTGATAAGTTTTGACGTTAACGGGCTAACAGTATAAGGCGCATGACTGGTGAGATTAGATGAATGTGCAGGGAGTTCCTTTAAAAACTGGTTTAGTATTAATTGATTTTCATTGATCACTGAACCTGCTTTTGCATCTGACAGATTCAGCACTTCAATGAAATTGTGCCAATGCATGCGACTGGTTTTTTTTGCTTCAATGGAATCAGTCGTATTGCAGATATCACCAACTGCTGAAATACCACTTTCATACATTTCTTTTTCAGCATCCACGATGGCTTTCCATTTGTCAACCGGTGTTCGTTCTTCAGAAATTGGCGTGTCGGGCAAGACTCTTTTTTGCACCACATTCAATAAAAAATCAACCAGCCCGGTCCCTGAAGGAATTTGATTTTTCATATGGCTCAATTCCAGGTGGCAATGACAGTTAATAAATCCCGGGCTGAGGATGCCGGGATGATATTCTATATCGCTGCCTGCCTGTTCCTCTTCAACAATATCCTGTACAATGCCCTGCTGGTCAAGCACCAAAACCATTTTGCCACTGATAAACTGGTAACCGTTAAATATTTGATCAGCCTTTATTTTGCGAAATTCCATGCTTTGTTTCAATTAACTTTGCACACCTTTTTTGTTGAAGAAAGCAATATTGCCGAAGGGTGCGACGCAACAGCAGCCAAACAGGATTACTGTTGCCGGTTACATAAAAATAACGCAAAACGAATGTTACACAAGTTAGAAGCTATAAAAGCCCGTTTCGATCAATTGTCGGTGGCGCTCACCAACCCCGAAATTGTGAACGACAATAAAAAATATAAAGCCACCAGCAAAGAATATCGTGGGCTGGAAAAAATTGTGAATGCTTACGAGGCTTATAAAAAATTGCTGGATGACCAGGTTTTTTATAAAGAAGCAATGAATGGGAGTGATGAAGAATTGCGGGAAATGGCTAAGCTGGAAACGCCGGAACTGGAAGAAAAAATAGAAAAACACGAAGCATATATCAGGCAATTGTTGATTCCAAAAGATCCGCAGGACGAGAAGAATGCCATCCTGGAGATCAGGGCCGGAACCGGCGGCGATGAAGCCAGTCTTTTTGCGGGTGACCTGTTGCGGATGTATTTAAAATATTGTGAGAAAAAGGGTTGGAAAACCGCCATTTTGAGTGAAAATGAAGGAACCGCGGGTGGTTTTAAGGAAGTGCAGGTTGAAGTAACGGGTGATGATGTTTATGGAACATTGAAATTTGAAAGTGGTGTGCACCGGGTGCAAAGAGTTCCCGACACAGAAACCAGCGGCCGCGTTCATACCAGCGCAGCAACCGTAGCCGTAATGCCGGAAGCGGAAGAGGTAGATGTAGAATTAAGAGAAAGTGATGTAAAAATGGAAACTTCCAGGAGTGGAGGTGCGGGTGGACAGAATGTAAACAAAGTAGAAACAAAAGTAATGTTAACGCATATCCCTACCGGGTTGGTGATTATTTGCCAAACAGAAAGAAGCCAGTTAGGTAACCGGGAAAAGGCTATGCAAATGATGCGGACCAAATTATATGAAGAGCAGGTTCGGAAACAGGAGGATGAAATAAGCAGGCATCGCAAAAGCCTGGTAAGTACGGGTGACCGCAGTGCTAAGATCAGGACTTATAATTATCCGCAAGGCAGGGTAACCGATCACCGGATCGGGTTTACTGCTTATAATCTTGATGCGGTTTTAAATGGCGAGATACAGGAATTTATTGATGCGCTCCAGTTTGCCGAAAATTCTGAGAAAATGACAACCCAGGATTAAACCGGGCTGTACTGTTTCATATACGCCACACTTTATTGGGGTTTTTTTTTCACAGCATGCCAAATTTTTTGCGGCATTTACTTAAGCATATTTACGTGTTAAAGCATTGGAAGAAATTCCTATCCTACAAATTAATTTATTTATGTTTTTTAAATGGCTTAAAATGACGATTGTAAGCAGATTGCAGTAATCCTTAACAGAATGATCAAATTTTTGGCATAGTATATGAATTATAGTATTAAAGAAGAAAAAGGATGTTTAAACTTTCATTAACAGCACCTTGATTTTCTTGGCAGTAAATTTGTAATAGAAGAAGGGAATAAGAAACAAGAACATTTAGATCTTTATATAAACGAATTCAATTTTCTCATAAGCAGTTAGTTTTGGTTAACGACCCCTGTTTCTACAGGGGTCTTCTTTAAAAATATTGTTTTAATGACCTGGTCATTAAAATTCCGATTTTCTCATAAGCAGTTAGTTTTGGTTAACGACCCCTGTTTCTACAGGGGTCTCTCTTTTTTTATAAACCTTCTGCTGGCGAACATAAATCCAAGGACTGCGCCTCCTGTATCCGCTGCAATATCAAACACCTCGAAGGAGCGGTTTACAATAAATTCTTTCTGAATAAATTCAATTAAAATTCCATATGCTATAAATGTGAAGAGGATAAAAAGAAAAACTTTTTTCCTGGATAATAGCGTGGTTCTTTGCGAGAAAGCCCTGCACCATAAATATACAAGTACAAAAAAAATAGTGGCATGCACCCATTTATCGAAACCGATAAAATTGAAGAACGGGGTTAACCAGTTTTGTTTAGGGAAACTGGCACCGGGTAATAAAAATAAAATGGTAGCCAACACAAAAAATGCGAAAGCAACCAATAATGCGGAGACCTTTTTATTCAAATGCTGATTTTGAAATATTAACCTACCATCTCTTCGTAAGCAGCTGCATCCATTAATGCTTCAACATCCTGTGGATTATCAACAGTCATTTTTATCATCCAGCCTTCACCGTAAGGATCGCTGTTAACTAATTCCGGTTGAGAAGATAAAGCACTATTCAGTTCATTGATGGTACCATCAACGGGCAGAAAAAGATCTGAAACCGTTTTTACAGCTTCAACAGTGCCAAAAACATCATTAGCCTTTAAGCCTTTTCCGATAGTTTCAACTTCCACATAAACAATGTCACCTAATTCTTTCTGTGCAAATTCGGTTATGCCAATAGTTGCAGTATTGCCTTCCAGGCGAATCCACTCATGGTCTTTGGTGTATTTCAATTCAGCAGGAAAATTCATATGTCATTTCTTTTAGGAGTTGCAAATATTAATAAAAGCCTCGTAATAAAAATATATTTTCAAAATAAGCCGCTTATTTCTTTTTTCTTTTAATGAGTTTCACATCCAGGATCTTTACATCCGTTAATGGCCTGTCGCGGTCTGTTGCTTTACTGGTTTCTGTTGATGCAATTGCGTCAAGCACTTCTGTACCGGATATCAGTTCCCCAAAAACAGTATAATTCTGATCCAGGTGCGGGGTACCGCCCAGCGTTTTATAAACTTCCCGGTGAGCAAGGGGAAGTTTATAACCTTTCAACCGGGTGCTTTCAAGTGTATCCAGTCCGACATCAGTAAACACTTTTCCTTGAACAATATAAAACTGGCTGCCACTACTGGCTTTTCCAGGATTCACATCATCACCCATGCGGGCCGCAGCCAATGCTCCTTTTTTATGAAATAAAGAAGGTCGAAATTCCGCCGGTACAGTATAACCGGGTCCGCCATTACCCAAGGGAATTCCTGATTCGGCTCCACGACTTTTAGGATCACCCGCCTGTATCATAAAATTTTTTATTACCCGGTGAAAAAGAACATTGTTATAATATCCCGATTTTACTAACCTGAGAAAATTATCGCGGTGCAGTGGCGTGGAATCGCTTAAACGTAAAATCATGGTGCCATGGCTGGTTACCATTTCAATATCTTTTTTACGATCTTTCTTTTTGATCTTCACATCCTGCTGCGCAAAAATTAAAAAACCAGTTAACAGCAGGCAGGTTATAAGAGAAATCTTTTTGCGAATCATCTTTTATTTTTTATTCTGAAGCTTGCAAACTATTTGTTTGAAAATAAAGCAGTACGTGGTCCTTTATAAAATTTTCCTGCTCAAAAGTATCAAATGCGGGAATGGGTTTTAACTGCCTGAAATGTGGCCATCCGTCTTCATCAACTTTTTCCATTTCATAATATCCACTTTGCGAAAGCAAATGGCAAACGGCCACATGCATCAGGTCCTGTTTTTGTTCCTTCGAAAATTTTTTGCGTATTTGGCCATACTCCTGTATGCCGATCAGGAATAATATGGTTTCAAGATCAGGCTTTTTACCAAAACGTTCAACCAATTCTGCTTCCAATTGCCACCAGCGCTGTTGCAGATCATCATTTCTTAACATGGCGCAAAGATAATCAACGGAAGAATGCTTAGAACGTTAACTAATCCAGCATATCATTTTTAATTACCTGCGGCCATGTTTATCTTTGCCGCTAAATTTTAATTACATGTTGCAGTTACAGGTTTTAAGCCAGGATCCGGAATGGGTTAAGGAAAGATTGACGATCAAAAATTTTAAAGATGTACAGTTGGTTGATTCTATTTTGGAACTGAATGAGCAACGCAAAAAATATACTTTTCAGTATGATGAAACAAAAGCCCTGATCAATGCTGCATCAAAATTGATTGGCCAGTTAATGGCTAAAGGAGATAAAGCGGCGGCTGAAGAAAAGAAAAAGGAAGTGGAACAATTAAAAACCACGTTAGTTTCTATCGAACCTTTATTATCCGAAGTAGAAAAGGAATTGCACAATCAATTAGTGCAACTGCCTAATTTACCTGCTAAAGAAGTTCCACCGGGAAAAACACCGGAAGAAAATGAAGTTGTTAGAGAAGGTGGAAAAATGCCAAAACTTCCTGAACAGGCATTAGCTCATTGGGAGCTGACCAAAAAATATGATATCATCGATTTTGAATTAGGGACTAAAATTACCGGCAGCGGATTTCCATTTTATAAAGGAAAGGGTGCCAAACTGCAGCGATCCCTGGTGCAATATTTTTTAGATTTTAATACGGCTGCCGGATACATGGAGGTGCAACCACCATTACTGGTGAATGAAGCGTCCGCATTTGGCACCGGGCAATTGCCCGATAAAGAAGGACAGATGTATCATGCAACTGAAGATAATTTTTATTTGATCCCGACTTCCGAAGTTCCATTGACAAATATTTATCGCGATGAAATGATGAAGGAAACCTCATTGCCTGTAAAGATGACCGCATACACACCCTGCTTTCGAAGAGAAGCAGGAAGTTATGGTAAAGATGTAAGAGGATTAAACCGTTTGCATCAATTTGATAAAGTGGAAATTGTGCAGATCACACATCCCGATAAAAGTTATGAAGC
>CAMPGG010000172.1 GCA_946885335.1 uncultured Chitinophagaceae bacterium | reverse complement strand
GAAAATTCGTTCAGCAGGTAATGGAACTGGAAGATAAAACCAATTTTTTCATTGCGGATGTAAGCCAGTTCTGGTTCTTTTTTATTCACCACGCTTTTATTATCTATCAGCAGGTCGCCTTCAAAATCCGTATCCATAGTAGAAAGGATATAGAGTAAGGTTGATTTACCGCAACCCGACTTGCCGATAACGCTGATAAATTCTTTTCGTTTAATGGTGAAAGTTATATCCGATAATACTTTTGTGGTAACCGGATCATGAAAGTATTTGGTGATATGCCGGGCTTCTAATATATTTTCATCCATCTTATTTCCCCCTGATGATTAATACCGGGTCTATTTTGCTGGCCTTTCTTGCCGGGAAAAAACCTGCCAGGTAAGTGGTGATCAAAGAAAATGCGGTTCCAATAAAATAAATCATTGGATTATAATTTACAGGGTAGGTAGTAATAGTTGGTAAGGCCGCTGTAATAAAAGGAATGTTATCAATAATTGCAGAGAGTAAAAATCCAAAGATCAACCCGACCAGTCCACCGGCTACGCCAATACTCAGTGCGATGATAACAAATACTGCTTTAACATCCCTGCCAGCAAATCCTGTTGCTTTCATAATAGCAATAGAATCCATTTTTTCATAGATCATCATGTTTAAAATATTGTAAATGCCAAAACCTGCAACGATTAGTAATGTTATACCAACGGAGTAGGAGATCAGTGTCCGGATATTACTACCCGTTTCAAATTGCGCATTCGCTGTTTGAATATCTTCTGCCTGCGTTCCGAATTTTTGGGCAAATTCTTTTGCAACAGCGGGTGCTGCATCTATATCATGTAGTTTGACCTGGATATCTGTTAAATAATTATTGGGTTTGCCCATTACTTTTTGGGTTGTTGCCAGCGATGCAAAACCAAGTGTCTTGTCAAATTCAAGAATACCCGATTCAAAAAAGCCGACCACCTTTAATGAAAAGCGGTCACCGGCAGGAGTGATCACTACGACTTTATCACCCACATTTACAAATAATTTATTGGCCAGCGGTCTGCCCAGGATAATGCTGTTTGAAACTCTTTTAATATCTATTGCGGATCCGCTGGTAACATAATCTTTAAAATGAAATAAGCGGCTTTCGGCATCCACATCAATACCATTTAACACACCAGTAATATCAATGGTGCCATCATTATAAAAAACAGGTGTTGTCAGTTTTGGCGCCAAACCCAAAACTCTTTGATCATCCTGGATGGCTTCAATAACAGTGGCGCTGTTATAAATATCCTGGCGGCTGTTCTCTGCTTTTATTGAATGTATAAAATGATAATGATCTTTGTACTGCGCTGTTTGTTGAATGGGTTGAACAGGTCTTGGTTTTATTTCATTGTATAACCTGATATGCGGTGTCCTGTTCAGGATCAGTCCATCCAGCATGTCATTGAGGCCGGTCATAAAACTGAGCAAAGTAATGAACATGGTAATGCTGAATGTTACACCGATAGCAGCCACCAGTGTCTGGCGCCAACGGGCAAACAACAATGACTTTGCAATCGTAAAAATTAATTTGTAATTCATTCAACTGGTTTCATGATCTCATCACTGGTTGTTAAACCACTGAGAATTTCTACTTTCTGAAAATCCATTACACCCGTAACAACTTTTCTTTTCTCTCCATCTGCCATTATCACCATGGAATCATTAATCAAATAATCTCTTGGTATAGTAATGGCCTTTTCTTTTGTTTGTAAAATAATATTTGCTTCTGTTGTCAGGTTTGGATAAAGGGCATCGGGTCGTTTTGTAAAAATGGCTTCAACGGTAAAAGACCGGGTGCGTTCATTCATTAACGGTAGTATCCTGGTAACTTCAGCTTCAAACACCTCGTTCTTATAACTATCCATGGTGATCAGTACTTTTTGTCCCGGAACAATTTTACCAATATCATATTCATCCACCTGGAGTTCCAGCATAAATTCACCATCACCACCAATAACGGCTATGGGTGTTTGCGTGTTAACCATTTCTCCTTCATTTCTGAACAGGCTGTAAACCTTTCCATTCATGTTGCTTTTAATGGTAAAATCGCCTGCTACCGTTTTACTCAATCTTAAATTATTCCTGGATTGTTCGGATGCTAAATTAATTTGTGTTTGCAGGTCCCTGTAACGGGAAACGGCCGCATCATAAGCAGCTATGCTGTTTCTGTAAGCCAGTTCACGTTGTTCCAGTTCAATGCGGGTTCCAATCTGCTGATCCCACAACCTGCGTTGCCTTTCCATCAGTATGGAATCATTTTGCACTTTTGTTTTCAGGAAATTAATGTTAGCCCTTAATTCATTTAATTTATCCCTGTTAGCATTAATGGAAGCACTCTCCACTCCCAGTTGTGCTCCTTCTATATTGAGTTGTGCCTGTTCGTTTTTAACCTGTAAAATAGAACCACCTTTTTTAATGCTGTCACCTTCGGTTACAAATATTCGTTGAATGATACCATTAACAGGTGAAAAAACCTGGTATTGGTCACTGCTTTTTACAATGCCTGATGCATAAACAGATTCAGTAATGTTTTCTTCTACCGGGTTTATTTTTTCCTGTTCTTCACCACATGATATAAAAAAGAATATGATAAGAAGGGATCCAATTAATTTCATCAGCATGCCTGGTTTATTAGAATTTGTAGGAGAGATGCTTATCATGCCAACCTGGTTTTTACTTTATCCATTAAGCCGATATTAAATTGCACCATTCCTGAAATTAATTAATTGCTTTTAAACAAGTAGATATTACATCATCATAGCAGGTATGTAATTTACGATTTAACTACTCACAAATATCGATCGCTGGTTTCCATTTCATCAGCCAGGTCTTGAATGGATTTGGAAACGAAAAGATCCTTTATCTGTTGCCGGATGGTTTTGTATTGGTTATGCATAGGACAGGGTTTTATGTCAGAACACTTTTTTAATCCTAACACGCATTTATCCAGTACTTCATATTCTTCCATAGCTAATAAAACAGCTTTCACAGGCAGCATTTTGGCATTTGCCGTCATAAAAAATCCACCCCCTGGCCCACGGGTTGAACTGATGATCTTATTGCCTGCCGTAAGTTGCTGAAGAATTTTGGCAGTAAAAGATTTGGGAGACCTGATACCTTTTGCAATTTCTTCTAACCCCAGTTTTTTTTCTTCATTGCTTTTTTGTGCTATATAAATAGTGGCCCTCAGTGCATACTCCGTCGCTTTTGAAAACATAGATCAAATTTGTTTTTAGTAAGATGATTTACAGTGATTGTTAGTTTTTATTATTCTCCCATTCTGCATAGGAATTTTCTGTTTCGTAAATTTTTAATTTATGCAATTCAATAGTTGGCGGAAGTGTTTTTTGCAAACTAAGCCGGATAAAGGTTAAAATATTTTCTGCACTGGGTTCGTGTTCCCAGGCTACCAGGTTTTCCAATTCACCAATACCGGGATGATTTTTTATATAAGCACCTGATAAAACCAGTTTATGATCTAATGATGCAATGATGGGTTCCATTAATTGTTTTAGTTCTTTAAAATCCATAACGAATCCTGGTGCTGGTAAATAATCATCGTTGCAGTTAATCTGCCTGGCACTTACATGCAGTTCATAAGAATGGCCATGTATATGCCTGCAAGCGCCAGCATATCCATGGATGGCATGTGCCATTTCAAAGCGAAAGATCCGGGTAACCTGTAACATTTTTTTAAAAATAGTTTAATGAATAATTGAGTCAAAAGCGGGCTGGCAGGATGCTAGTATGATAAAGCATACCTGGAAAATAAATAAGGACAAATTTATCCTTAATTATTATATTTGCAAAAAGATCAGTCATAAATTTCAGATCATGGATCAGTCAATCATTGAATTTATCACCAAACAAAAAACGGCTTCTGTCTGTTGCGTGGACAGGGGCAGACCTTATTGTTTTAGCTGTTATTATTCATTTAATGCAGATGAGGGTTTGTTATATTTTAAATCTTCTACAGACACGCATCATATGAACCTGTTGATGAAAGACCCGGTTGTTGCCGGAACAATATTGCCTGACAAACTGCAACAGCTTGCTATCCGGGGCATCCAGTTCCAGGGTGTTATGTTACCGGCTCATGATTTGCGAACCAAAGATGCGTACAAGAATTACCATAAAGCTTTTCCGTTTGCATTAATGATATCCGGTGATGTATGGGCTATTCAAATTGATCAAATTAAAATGGTTGACAACACCAAAGGTTTTAAGCACAAAACTTCCTGGTTCAGGACGGAAACATTGGTTTGATTTGACATCTTTATCTTTCAAACTTTGCCTGGAAAAATCTTAAGTATTTTGGCTCATAGATCATCTTCATGCCTTTGATCTTTTTACGGCGTTCATAAACTCTTGCTGCTGATTCTGCAATTACATCCATATGTGCCTGTGTGTACACCCTGCGTGGAATGGTAAAACGAACCAGTTCAAGTTTGGGATGATAATTTTCTCCATTCGCTTTCCGCCCCGCAGAAACAATACCTCTTTCCATTGTTCTTACACCGGAGTCCAGGTAAATTTCTGCAGCCAGTGTTTGTGCCGGAAATTCGTCCTGCGATATGTGCGGAAGAAATTTTTTGGCATCAACAAATATGCCGTGACCGCCGATGGGTTTTACAATAGGGATTCCATATTCCATCATTTTTTCACCCAGGTAAATCACCTGTCCAACCCTCGCCCTGATATGATCATCACAAACACTTTCACAAATACCGATGGCCATGGCTTCCATATCTCTGCCTGCCAGCCCGCCATAGGTATGTAAACCTTCGTACACAACAACCATATTGCGGGCTTCTTCAAATACATCCCAGTCATTAACGGCCAGGAACCCACCAATATTTACCAAAGCATCTTTTTTTGCACTCATGGTGGCGCCATCGGTCAATGAGCATATCTGCAAAACGATTTCTTTTACAGATTTATCCTGGTAACCTTTTTCTTTTTGCTGGATGAAGAAAGCGTTCTCCGCAACTCTCGTCATATCGTGAATAATGCGGATCTTATGTTTTTTTGTCAATGCCCTTAATTCTTTTAAATTCTGCATGCTGATGGGTTGCCCGCCAGCCATATTTACACTGGTAGCTATACTTACATAAGGTATTTTCTTTGCACCATGTTTTTCAACCAGTCTTTCTAATTTATGCAGGTCAACATTCCCTTTAAATGGAAATTCATTTTCAGGATCATGCGCCTCATCGATAATAATATCTTCAAATTTTCCGCCCGCCATTTCCTGGTGCAGCCGGGTAGTAGTGAAGTACATGTTCCCGGGAATAATGTCTCCTTTTTTGATCAATATTTTGGAAAGAATATTTTCAGCAGCCCGGCCCTGGTGAGTAGGCACAAAATGTTTATAGCCATAAGTTTCTTGCACCACCTTTTCCAGGTTATAAAAATTACGGCTGCCTGCATAGGCTTCATCACCCATCATCATGCCGGCCCATTGCCTGTCGCTCATAGCGGAAGTACCGCTATCCGTGAGCAGGTCAATATAAACATCTTCAGACTTTAGCAGGAAAGTGTTATAACCCGCATCCTTCAACGCTTTTTTTCTTTGCGCCGGGTTGGTCACTTTCAATAATTCAACCATCTTCATCTTGTATGGTTCGGCCCAGCTTCTTTTAATATTATTTATCATCGGGTAAGTTTTATTTTTTTAAATGGTTTCCAGTTTTGCTGTAAAATGGCGAAGCATAGCAGCTTCTTCAATAATTTTCAACCCTTTTATTTTATCCCTGTTTTGAAAAACTTCGATGATCACTTCCGCTACATAATCTATATGACTTTGGGTATAAACTCTGCGGGGAATGGCGAGGCGTACCAATTCCATTTGTGCTGGAATTAATTCTCCATGAGAATCATATTTGCCAAACATTAAAGATCCAATTTCAACACAGCGAATGCCACCTTCAATATACAATGCACCCACCAGTGCCTGCCCGGGATACTGATTTACCGGGATATGCGGAAGAAATGCAGCAGCATCAATATATACAGCATGCCCGCCGGCTGGTTGTATAACGGGAACGCCTGCACTAATTAATTTTTGATTGATGTATTCTATGCTGCGGATGCGATATTGCAGGTAATTTTCATCCATCACTTCATCCAAACCAATGGCAATTGCTTCAAGATCCCTTCCTGCCAATCCGCCATATGAAGGAAAACCTTCGGTGATGATCAGCATGTTCCTGCATTGCAATGCCAGTTGTGTATCGTGCATCGCTAAAAAACCACCGATATTGGCAAATGCATCTTTCTTTGCACTCATAGTGCATCCATCTGCATAAGAGAACATTTCATGGGCAATTTCGGGAATCGTTTTTTTCTCATAACCTTCTTCTCTTGTTTTAATGAACCAGGCGTTTTCTGCAAACCGGCAGGCATCTATAAAAAGAGGAATATTATAATGAACGCAAACATCTTTTACATCCCGGATGTTTTTCATGCTAACCGGTTGCCCGCCTCCTGAGTTATTGGTAACCGTTAGTATGACCATGGAAATATGCTCATGGCCAATTTCAACAATTTTTTTTTGCAGGGCATCAACATCCATATTCCCTTTGAATGGAGCGGGAACGGTTGGCAATTTTCCTTCAGGACATAAAAGATCTATTCCTTCTGCCCCGCTGAATTCTATATTGGCCCTGGTTGTATCAAATAATGTATTGCTTAAAAAATATTTTCCTTTTCCACCAGTTATGGTGAATAGGATCTTTTCTGCTGCTCTTCCCTGGTGGGTTGGAATAACCAATGGCATTCCGGTTATTTTTTGTACCGTTTGCTCAAACCGGTAAAAGCTTGGGCTGCCTGCATAGGATTCATCGCCTTTCATAATACCAGCCCATTGATTGCTGCTCATGGCGCTTGTACCGCTGTCTGTCAGTAAATCGATCAGGACTTTATCTGAGTGGATTAAAAACGGGTTGAAAAATGCTTTTTTTAAAATGTCAATTCTTTCTTCGGGTGATGTAAAATAGATGGGTTCAACAGACTTTATCTTAAAGGGTTCTATAATTGTTTTCACACAAAAAATTTGAGGTAATGAGTAATAAAATAAATGAGGAGCGGGGTACCTGCAAAAGAGGTTAGAATGATTCAGGAAGGCTTTTTAATAATATTTTTCCAGCGTTGCATATTGACAAAGATGAGATGCTGGAATCAGAAATCACCTGATCCTGGTCATACATAAAAAAAATATATGTAAAAAAACATCCCAATTTATATTTCAAATTTTTTATCAATCTGCTTGATAAAAATCATCCGGACTTTTGATTACTATCAATG
>CAMPGG010000171.1 GCA_946885335.1 uncultured Chitinophagaceae bacterium | reverse complement strand
GTACCTATATTGGCAACACCTGAATAATACAATTAGACAATTAGACAATTGGACAATTTGAGAATTTGAGAATTGAGAATTTGAAAATTGATGTACATAACTAAAAGGGTTAGTGGATTTTTCTGCTAATCCTTTTTCTTTTCGTTTAGTGTTTAGCGTTTAGGGCTTAGTTAGTTAACCTTTCAACAATTCAACCAAATTCCTAATACCAAATTCCTAATTCCTCGTTGATAACCAATCAAACTTATCAACCATTCAACTTATCAACCATTCTCCCATTCAACCAAATTCCAAAAATCACTACATTTGTTTTTGCCTAAAAACGATTGCTGCATCCTTTTTCAATGTCATCTCTCCAGCACACCGGAGATTTTTTGATGCGGTTTCACGCAATAACCATGTATGAAGAATATCAAGTTGATTGAAGTGCCATCTGAAATTGGTGCCGGTACCCGTGGTGCCAGCCTGGGAATAGAAGCCATCAAAATAGCGGCGCTGGATTTCATGAGTAATTTTTTTATTCATTTTCCTTCCGAAAAAATACCACACGAAAATAAATTATTGCACGAGCCTATTGAATCACCTTATGCCAAAAGGATCAAAGGCATTGTTTCGATGTATGATAAAGTGAGCAAAGCCGTTTGCGACTCGATGAAAAACAATTTTTTCCCGGTGGTACTCAGTGGTGATCACAGCACCAGCGGTGCTACCATTGCAGGCATCAAAATGGCCAGGCCCAAAAGCAAACTGGGTGTGATCTGGATCGATGCACATGCCGATCTGCATACACCTTACACTACACCTTCTGGCAATATTCATGGCATGCCACTGGCTGCCGCCATCAACGAAGACAATGATGATTGCGCCGTTCATGAACTGGATACCGAAACAGCCAAACAATGGGATTACCTGAAAAAAATAGGAAAGATTGCGCCAAAAGTTTTACCGGAAGATGTGGTTTTTATTTCGCTTCGCGATTTTGAAAAAGAAGAAAAATACCTGATCGATAAATATGGCATGAAGGTGATCACGACCAAAGAGCTGAGGACCAAAGGTGCGGAAAATGTGGTGCGTGCCGTATTAAGATATTTATCCGACTGCACGGATATTTATGTAAGTTTTGATGTAGACAGCCTGGATGCAGGCATTTCCAAAGGAACCGGAACTCCGGTAAGTAACGGGCTAAGAGAAAGAGAAGCTGAAGACCTGATCAGTAAATTCATGCAAAACAGGAAGATCTGTTGCTTTGAAGTAACGGAAGTAAATCCAACTTTGGATAAAGAAAACCTGATGGCCGAGATCGCGTTCAATATACTGCAGCGCAGTGTGAATTCATTGATGATGAGTTGATGTGGAATTTTTATTTTTCTCTTTTGCAAAAGTCTTTTGCAAACCTTCCATAAATGAAACGGGTTGATAACCTAAATGGTTAACCGCTTTTTCAATAATAAAACCAGTGCGGGGTGGTCTTTTGGCTGCCTCTACCAAATCTCCTTCGTGGATCTTTTTAACAAGTGAATCATCCAGTCCCAAATGCTTTGCAGAAAGTATCGCCATCTGGTAAGGTGTCAGCAAATCTTTACCGGATATGTGCCAGGTGCCTGTTGCTTTTTTTTGAATGATGGAAACGATGGCTGCAGCCAGGTCCTCCACATAGGTGGGTGTTCTGTATTGATCGTCAAATATGCTGATGGCTTTTCCTTCTGATAATGATTTTTGAACCATGGTGAGCAGGTTTTCCCTGCCCGCCTGTGGTTTTCCATAAACCAATACTGTTCTCACAATGGCCCAATCATAATCATAATCTTTCACTGCTTCTTCAGCTTCCATTTTTGTTCTTCCATAATAATTAACGGGATTAGTGGCATCCTCTTCGGCATATGGTCCGGCATTACCGTCAAAAACAAAATCGGTTGAAACAAAAAGGAAAAAACTTTTATGAGCCGCCGCATTGATCAATAAAGAAACGGTTCCTTCCACATTCGTGATATAAGCCTGCATCTGGTTCTGTTCACAAAAATCAGGTCGACTGATGGCCCCCGCATGTACTACACAACCGGGTTTAAAATCTTCAAAAACCGAATCCACCTGGAAAGGATCTGTAAAATCCATGGATCGGTAAGTAAACAAAGAATCATTTTGAAATGGAAGCCGGGATTCGCCTTTGCCGGTAGCCATCACCGTTATACCCGCATCAACCAGTTTACGACACAAATAATATCCTAAAAATCCATTGGCACCGGTGATGAGAACGTTCATGTTTAAGTTTAAAGTTTCGGGTTTAATGTTTAGAGTTTAGAAGGTAGTAGTTAAACAGTTGTGCAACTATTGTTGAACAATTGTTTAACAATAGTTTCTCCATGGTAAACTGCCATTCAACTTATCAACCAATCAACTATTCAACTAAAAAGCTTTCTTAGCATTAACTGGAATCACCTTGTCCCTGTACCTGAAAGGCATATTCAGGTTATACATAGTAAAGCTCCAGATATCTGTTGCTTCTTCAATTTGTTTGCTGGTTGGTTTTCCTGCGCCATGACCGGCCTTACTTTCAATCCTGATGAGCGTTGGATTAACACCATTGTTCGCCTCCTGTAATGCGGCGGCAAATTTAAAGGAATGTGCCGGGACAACCCGGTCGTCATGATCGGCAGTCGTTATCAATGTAGCAGGATAACGGGTATTTTTTTCCAGGTTATGTAAGGGTGAATATTTATACAGGTATTCAAAATCTTTTGGATTATCACTTCGTCCATATTCCGTTGCCCAGGCATAACCAATTGTAAACTGGTGATACCGCAACATATCCAGTACACCAACCTGTGGAATGGCTACTTTAAAAAGTTCAGGACGCTGCGTCATAGCTGCACCAACCAACAAACCGCCATTACTTCCGCCACGTATGGCAATATGTTCCGGGCCGGTATATTTTTCTTTGACCAGGTATTCAGCGGCTGCAATAAAATCATCAAATACATTCTGTTTATTTTCCAGCATGCCGCCTTTATGCCAGTCTTCACCATATTCACTTCCTCCTCTTAAACTGGGTTGCGCATAAATGCCACCTTGTTCCATAAAAAAAGCATTCTGCAAATTAAAACCGGGTGTCATGGGAATATTAAATCCACCATAACTGTAAAGCATAACCGGGTTTTTTCCATCCAGCTTCAACCCTTTTTTATAAGTTAAAAACATGGGCACTTTGGTGCCATCTTTACTGGTATAAAAAACCTGCCTGGTTTCGTATTGCGCAGGATCAAATTTGGCTTCGCTTTTCCTGAATAAAGTGCTTTTACCGGTCTGCATATCATAATGAAAAATACCTGCAGGAAATGCAAAAGAAGAATAGGTATAAAAAAGTTCATCTTCTGTTTTCCTGCTGCCAAATCCGCTGGCGCTGCCGATACCCGGCAATTTTAATTCCCTGATTAATTTGCCATCATAATCATACTGGTATGTACGGGTAGATGCATCTTTAAGATAGGATGCAAACAAATAACCGCCTCCCGTATTTACTCCCTGCAGTGCCTCTTTCTTTTCAGGTATCAAGGTCTTCCAGTTTTCTTTACCAGGATTTTTTGGATCAATGGCTACCACTTTAAAATTCGGAGCGCCATCATTCGTTAACACGAGCAGCCATCCATCTTTGTTATCAATTACAGAAGGTTCTGTGTCAAAACCGGGAATGAGTAACCGAAAATCTTTTTGTGTTGCATCGTGCATGTCTTTATACCAGATCTCCCCGCCACTGGTACCTTCGGAAGTAGAAATGACCAGGAAACGGCCATCATCTGTCAGCATGGCCCCGCCAAAACGTTGTGGATGTTCAGGATCTTCATAAATCAACTGGTCTTCTGATTGTGGTGTACCTACTTTATGATAATAAACCTGCTGCGTTGCATTTACGCCTTTCAGCTTGTCCTCTTTTTTGGGTTCCGGATAACGACTGTAATAAAACCCTTCATCCCCCTTCCAGCTGAAACCGGTAAATTTTAACCAATCCAATTGATCATCCAGTTTTTCTTTTGTAGCCACATCCATGATAAAACCGGTTTGCCAGTCGCTGCCGGATTGGGAAATGGAATAAGCCATGTATTTGGCATTTTTAGAAAAATTCATCACACTTAAAGCAGCCGTACCATCATCCGATAATTTATTGGGATCAAAAAATAATTCAGGTTCATCCTTTAAATTTTTTACCCGGTAATAAACATATTGATTTTGTAAACCATCATTTTTGGCAAAATAATAATATGCTCCATGTTTGTATGGCGCAGTATATTTTTGAAAATCCCAAAGCTCTTCAAATCTTTTTTTGATTTCATCCCGGTAAGGTATAGCCGAAAGATACTGGTTGGTTAATTCGTTTTGAGCTATTACCCATTCTTTGGTTTCGGTACTATTATCATCTTCCAGCCAGCGGTATGGATCAGCTACCATGGTGCCATGGTAATCATCTTTTGTATCCAATTTCTTAGTTTCGGGGTATTTGATCTGTGCTTCTACATAGAAAGGTATAAGCAGTAATAAGTAAATACAAAGCTTTCTCATAAAAATGACGATTTAATAAACTAACGACTGTGTGTATGCCATACACGTTAATAAACAATACCTTATTTTTGTCCGCTTTTAGCAAAATAAGCTATTTTCCTAATTAGTAATTTGACTCGAAACGATTTTAATTGAAAGGCATTAGATAATTATTAATGGTAAAAAAAGTAACCAAAATTGGTGTGCTTACCTCGGGAGGAGATTCTCCTGGTATGAATGCCGCCATCCGGGCGGTTGTCCGCACAGGCATCTATCATGGTATGGAAATGTATGGCATCATGCGTGGATACCAGGGTTTGATAGAAGATGATATTGTAAAAATGGAGACCCGCTCAGTAGCAAACATCATCCAGCGCGGCGGAACCATCCTGAAAACCGCCAGGTGTAAGGAGTTTTA
The DNA here is from genome assembly GCA_946885335.1 of uncultured Chitinophagaceae bacterium. The sequence continues at coordinate 2,388 of CAMPGG010000171.1, read as the reverse complement.
TGAATATGAGGGTCGAAAAAAAGCCTACAAAAATTTAAAGAAAAGAGGTATTAATGGTCTTGTCATCATTGGTGGCGACGGCTCATTCCGTGGTGCCGTAAAATTCAGCCAGGAATTCGACATTCCATGTGTTGGTCTTGCAGGCACGATTGACAAGGATATTCATGGAACAGATTTCACCATCGGTTTTGACACAGCAGTAAATACCGCTGTAGAAGCCATCGACAAGATCCGCGATACGATGGATGCGCATGACCGGGTATTTATTATAGAAGTTATGGGCCGCGATGCCGGATACATTGCACTGCACAGCGGCATTGCCACAGGGGCTGAAAACATCCTGATCCCGGAAAGAAAAACGGATGTGAAGGACCTGGTGAATTCCTTACAGGAAAAAGAAAGAAGAAAAAAACTGGTTAACCTGATTGTTGTAGCCGAAGGTGATGATTTTGGAGGCGCCAACGAAGTACAAAAAATTATACAGGACGAATTGCCCAACTCAGAAATAAGGGTTTGTATACTTGGTCATATTCAACGGGGAGGTTCTCCTTCCTGCCTGGATCGATTGATTGCGAGCCGGATGGGTTACCAGGCTGTAGAATGTTTAAGAGAAGGACGACATAATGTATTTGTCGGCATCCTGAATAATAAAATGCATTATATACCACTTGAAAACGCGGTTAAATCAAAAAGCAAGATCAGTGATGAATGGATGAAGATCGTAAAGATCTTAGCTTCATAAAAAAACCAATCCCTGGTAACTGGTTACTTGTTATTGGTTACCCACTCCAGATTTAATAAATTAACAAGTTTAAGCGCTTAGATTATGTCAAAAAATGTAGATAAGTATTATCATAGTACCATGAACAAACTGGCGGGGATCGAACACAGTTCTCACCGCACCAAGATTGTTGCAACGGTAGGCCCGGCCTGCGATACCTATGAAAAATTACTGGAGCTTGTCCAGGTTGGTGTAAATGTTTTCAGGTTGAATTTTTCCCATGGCTCTCATGAGAATAAATCAGAAATCATTAAAAATATCCGCAAGATCAATAGCACGGAACCTTACAATATTGCCATTTTAGGTGATCTGCAGGGACCTAAACTTAGGGTTGGCCAGATTGAAAATGGCATCATGGAAGTAAATGCCGGGGATGTATTAACGTTCACCAATACCAAAGTGATCGGGAATATGGAAAGGGTTTATGTTTCCTACCCTAACCTGCATGCAGATGTAAAACCCGGTAACCTGATCATGATTGATGATGGCAAACTGGAAGTGAAAGTATTAGAGGTTTTGGATAATAATGATGTGAAGGTGGAAGTGACCATGGGTGGTTTTTTATCATCCAACAAAGGTGTAAACTTACCCGACACCAAGATCTCACTGCCAGCATTAACCGAAAAAGATTTTGAAGATCTTGAATTTATCATTGACCAGCAACTGGATTGGGTGGCACTATCTTTTGTGCGCAGTGTAAAGGATCTTGAAATTTTACGCAAAAGACTGAATGAAAGAAACAGCAAAACAAAGATCATTGCTAAAATAGAAAAGCCTGAAGCGTTACAAAATATCCGCGATATTATTGTTGAATCGGATGGTATCATGATTGCCCGTGGTGACCTGGGTGTTGAGCTGCCCATTGAAAAAGTTCCACTGATACAGAAACAGATCATTCGCAAATGTTTGCACCGCGCCAAACCGGTGATTGTTGCCACGCAAATGATGGAGAGTATGATCGACAGGATTAAACCAAACCGCAGCGAAATTACTGACGTAGCCAATGCCGTGCTGGAAGGTGCGGATGCCGTTATGCTGAGTGGTGAAACGGCAACAGGTAATCATCCTGCTTTGGTTGTACAAACCATGCGCAAGATCATTATGGAAGTTGAAAGAACTGATTACAAATATGACCTTTCGGAAGAACTTGTTCCGCAACCGCATTCTCCTTCTTTTTTAAGTGATGCTATTTGTTACAATGCATGCAAACTTGCCAAGGATGCATCTGCAGAAGCATTAATAGGTATGACGCAAAGTGGTTATACCGGTTTTATGCTAAGCAGTTACCGGCCGAAATCGCCCTTGTATATTTTTACCAAAGAAAGAAGCCTGGTAAACCAGTTAAGTTTAAGCTGGGGAGTAAGAGCATTTCATTATGAAGAAGAAAATAGCCTGGATGATATCATTTTTGACCAAATCCATATTCTGAAAGAAAGAGGATTTATAAAAGCCGGAGATACAGTTGTTAATACCGGTAGTACACCGATCCATTTACACCTGCCAACCAACGTTTTAAAGATTACCAAAGTTGAATAGTCAAATAATTACAATAATAAAAAATGAGAAGGCTTAACCTTCTCATTTTTTTTGGAGATATGTTGATTTAA
>CAMPGG010000170.1 GCA_946885335.1 uncultured Chitinophagaceae bacterium | reverse complement strand
ATGAAAACAATATAGATCATATTACAGGTTATGTACACCAGTTAGATTTATTTAAAAGACCCAGGTCCATCCAGGAAATTTTATTACCCATACCTGCCGTACCCGAAAGTATGAGTGCTACGGACCTGATAGAAAAATTCAGTACAGAAAGAAAAAGTATGGCCTGGGTGGTTGATGAATTTGGTGGAACAGCCGGTATCATAACCATGGAAGATGTATTGGAAGAAATTTTTGGTGACATAAAAGATGAATATGATACAGAGGAATTTGTTGAAAAGCAAATTGCAGAAAACGAATACATATTTTCAGGCCGCTTAGAGTTGGATTACCTTGTAAATAAGTACGGGCTGGAATTTGAAACCGAAGAATCTGAAACGCTTTCGGGATATATTATCAATTATCATGAAACCATTCCTCAGCAAAAAGAAAGAATAATCATTGATGATTATGAGTTTGATGTATTAAACGTCAGTGATACCAGGATAGAAACCGTTAAAATGCGTAAATTAAAATAACACTGGCAGCGTTCCACATAATTAAAATATTTACCTGTAAGTCATTTCCAGTTTCTGCCTGCTACAAAATGGTAAAATTTTCAGTAATAAAAATGATGGGACCGGACTTCTTATCTTTACGCACTTTTTTACAACCTACTCAATGGCATTACAGAAATTTTTAAAGCGAAAGAATAGTCAGAATACTGCGGAAATGTCGTTCGTCGATCATTTGGAAGCTTTAAGGGGACATTTGTTCAGGGCAATTATCGCAGTGGTAGCAGGAGCAATACTGATAGCAATATTCAATGATTTATTTATTCAAGAGATCATCATGGGTCCAACCCATTCTGATTTTCCCACTTACCGGTTGATGTGCAAGCTGGCCGAAAAAGTAAATATTCCAACGCTGTGTATGGGCGAGATCGGTGTAAAAATGCAAAGCACCACCGTGGCAGGTCAGTTTTCCATGTTTTTTAGCGTGATCCTGATCGGCGGATTTATCCTTGCTTTCCCTTATGTATTTTATGAATTTTGGAAATTTATAAAACCCGCACTGACCAAAAAGGAATTATCAAAAACCAGGGGCGTTATTTTCTGGGTTTCATTATTGTTTTTTTCCGGCGTTCTTTTCGGCTATTTTATTGTGTCGCCCTATACAATCAATTTCTTTTCAAATTTTAAGTTAGATGAGAATATTGAAAATATCTGGACTATCACCAGTTATATTCATACTATGACGCCATTGATACTTGGTACAGGACTGGCTTTTCAACTGCCATTGGCCATGTTATTCCTGGCAAAAATTGGTATTGTGAGCGCTACATTTTTAAAACAGAGTCGCAAATATGCCATTGTGCTGATCTTTGTTGTGGCAGGAATTATTACACCAGGCCCGGATTTGATCAGCCAAATTAGTGTTGCGTTACCCCTGTTGCTTTTATATGAAGTAAGCATCGTTTTAACAAAAAGGGTGGAAGCTGAAAAAGCAAAAGAGGAATTGGAGGAATGGAGTTAACGCTCATCACTCAGGACTTTATTATTTTTGCAGGAAGAATTAAATCAATATTATGGAACCAATATTTGATAAAAGTAAACCAATTGCGATCGGGAGTGATCACGCAGGGTATGATTATAAAGAAGACCTGATTTCTTTTTTGGAAGGTAAAGGTTTGCCATTCAAGGATTTTGGAACTCATTCCAAAGATTCAGTGGATTATCCTGATTTTGCACATCCTGTGGCAAAAGCTGTTGAAGATGGTGAAGCTTCTTTCGGTGTCCTTATCTGCGGCAGTGCGAATGGCGTTGCCATTACAGCAAACAAACACCAGGGTGTAAGAGCGGCTATTAGTTGGGGTGAGGAGCTGGCACAATTAGCCCGTGAACATAATAATGCAAATGTGCTTTGCATACCTGCACGGTTTGTGCGTGAAGGTGATGCAGAGAAAATGCTTGATATTTTTATAAACACACCTTTCGAAGGTGGTCGCCATGAAAACAGGGTGAATAAAATCAGTTGCTGATAATCTCAAATTTATTTGAAATGGATCCGGAATCCACCGGATAACCAGCGCCCGGGCAAAGCAGATCCCAGCAGATCCTGGCCCTGGTGATCAAAAATATTATCAACCTGCACAAAAATACCGGAGCGAAGAGCGGGAAGAAAATATTCCGTTTTTACATTCATCATAAAATAATCTTCTTTGATTGCTGCATGAATGGCCGGCGCCAGTTGCGGGTCTCTTTTCTTATAAATTCCATTTGCGGTTATACCTAAACGTTTCATCGTGTATTGCAAAGTAAAATTTGTCATAAACCGGGCATGCGATGAAATATAAAAAGAAGGTGTACTGTTACTGCTCTTACTTTTTAACCAGGTCATGCCCAATAAAGCCCAAAGCCTGTTATGCTCATTTAATTGCTTTGAAAATTGAAGATCAATTTCTGCGCCGGTTGTATTTACTGTGGCAATATTTTTTGCCAATGCATACGATCCTGTGGGCGAAAGATTTTCTTTTCGCGGCATATCAGCATAAGCGGTGGGATCCCAGTCTATTAATTTTGAATGATCCCGTACAAAAGCAGTAGCAGATATCCTGAAATAATGATTCAACATATAATCTGCACCAGCTTCATAACTGATGGATCTTTCTGCTTCTAAAAACGGGTTACCCACTCTGCCACTGGTAACAAGCGATTTGTTTTAATTATTAAATCTTTCCGTGAAGTCCGCATCGCGTATGGTTTTTCCAATGCTTCCGCGCAGTTGCAACTTATTAATATGGTATGAAAGGTTAACCTGCGGAACAAATTCCCAACCTGATCGCTCATTCCAATCCAATCTTATAGCAGGAGCAAGATTAAAATTTTCACCTAACTCGCGGTTTAGTACAATGAAACCAGCGCCCTGGTTTAAAGAATGATCACCCCTGTCATTGGAGATTATTTTTTTGTTGATGAATTGCATACCCAGCGTTAAGGCTGTTTTATCATCAATATGTCTTTCGTTTTTTATAAGTGATTGCCATAACTGGCTTTTATTCTCATTCGGGATAGATCCAGGATTATAACGGTAATGATCATTTACATTTTTATAACCAAGGTCTATTGTCCAAAAGTCCTTTAGTCCTTTATATTGAAGTTGTAACTGGTTCCAAAAAGAACTTACCTCTTCATTAGCTGTGTCCGATGCAAAACTGGTGTAGAAATTCTGTGCTGCAAAATCACGTTGATCATAAGCCGTACGAAGACTTAATTTCCAACGTTCAGCCAGGAACTGGCTGATGGATAACGAAACAGTATGGTTATTTAAATATCCGTTTGTACCTCTTTGCGGTTGGCCATGGGTGTTATTGGTTAATAATCCACCACTGATGGCAGTATTGCCGGCCTGGTAGTATCCGCCAGCATTGGCGGAAAATAAATTGTATTCTCCCATTGAACCTTGCAGAAACAATTCTTTTTTTGGTGTTCCTTTTTTTGAAGCAAAAGAGCGGGTAATAATATGTATCACACCACCTACAGCCTCACTTCCATATATAGCAGAGGAGGCGCCTTTTAATATTTCTATTCTTTCGATCTCCGCCGGGGCAATAGGAATATAACTGTTGAAATGCCCTGTATTGGGATCATTCAAACGCATGCCATCCAAAATAACCAGCACTTGTTGAAAAGTTCCACCTCTCATTACAATATCACTTTGTGCACCCATTGGTCCGCGTAGCTGCACCTCCACACCGGGTACATATCTCAATAATTCATCTATTGAACGAACGGGCAGTGAAGAAAAATGTTCTCCTTTAATTACCATTATATTTCTACCAGTTCGCGAAGCTTGCAATGGATTCATGGAAGCTGTTATGGTTACCGGATCCAGTTCAATGCCAGCGGAATCAATTACTTGTTGTGAATAAAGATTGGAACATAGAAAAAGGCAGGTTATGAATGTAATATTTGGAAGAAGTGTATTTCGCTTTTGCATGGAGGTTGGTTGAGTTGGCTGCGAAATTATTGGGGAATGTGGTTAAAACAGATGCCGGATCGGGAATATTTTTAAATTTTATGATTCAATGATGCATCCTTCCCGTTTATCAAATCCTTCTTGCTTAAATCAATAAAATATTTATGTTTGAACATCATAACATATTATTATCAGCATTTGATCGTAATATCACCAGCCAAAAATTATAAAAAACACATGAAAAAATTAGCATTCCTGTTATTAATGATGCCGGCATTATATGGGCAGGCACAAAAAAAACACAACCCCGCTCCCTATGCAAAAACAATAAAAGCGGATGATCTCAAAAAACATTTATATATCGTAGCAGGCGAAGAAATGGGCGGCCGTGAAGCCACTACCGAAGGTGAGCGTAAAGCAGCAGCTTATATTATTAATGAATTTAGCAGGATAGGTTTGGTACCTGGCAATAATGGAAGTTACCAGCAATTTTTTCCCGTTTACCAGGATTCACTTATTTCAAGTTCACTGGTTGTGAATGGTAAAGAGTTTGCTCCTGGCAAAGACTTCGTAGCCAGTCCGCAAGCAAATTATACGGCCACTTTAATGGGCTCTGAAGTTGTTTTTGCGGGTAATGGAATTGTGGATTCAACCCGGAACGATTATAAGGATATCAATGCCAATGGAAAGATCGTATTGGTTATTCCACAGGCAGCACCTGCCAATGGAGCACCTCGCCAAAGAAGAGGAAATCCTTATGCCATTCAGGATGCAGCAATGAAAAATGGTGCCGCTGCTGTTTTAGTGGTGCAGGGAAATTTTCCAAGACAAACAAATAACAACCTTGGAAGCATGACCATGAATGGATATAGAAGCACGATTTATCCCAATGCATTTATGATCTCTGAAGAAGTAGCAAAGGCTATCATGGGTGAAGATTTCAAATCTGCTAAGGAAGGTCTTATGAATACTTCGGATAAGGATGCTGTTTATAAAGCCAATGTAAAAATGCAATTTGAAAAACACACCAATGTTTTACAAAGCAGCAATATTGTAGGATTAATTGAAGGCACGGACCTGAAAGATGAATATGTTGTATTGACCGCACATTATGATCACGTTGGTAAAAGAGGCGATTCGGTGATCTATTATGGGGCAGATGATGATGGTTCAGGAACGGTGAGCCTGATTGAATTTGCAGAGGCTTTTCAAAAAGCAAAAAAGGATGGAAAAGGTCCACGCCGTTCTATTGTTATCATGGCGGTTTCGGGTGAAGAAAAGGGTTTATGGGGTTCAGGATATTATGGCGATAATCCTTTATTCCCGCTGGAAAAAACCACGGTGAACCTGAATACGGATATGATCGGCCGGATAGATCCAAAACGCAAGGTTGGTGATTCAACCAATTATGTTTATGTAGTGGGTGATGATAAATTAAGTACTGATCTGCGTACTATTAGCGAAGCCATGAATAAAAAGCATACGAAGTTGGAACTGGATTATAAATTCAATGATCCCAACGATACTGAACGTATTTATTATCGCAGTGATCATTATAATTTCGCCCGCCGTGGTGTTCCGATCATTTTTTATTTTAACGGAACGCATGCCGATTATCACCGCCCAACTGATACACCGGATAAAATTAATTATGACCTGATGGAAAAAAGGGCCCGTTTTATTTTTCATACAGCCTGGGAAATGGCTAATCGAAATGATATGTTGAAAAGAGATATTCCGCTGCCAAAAGCATTCTGATAAAAGTGATGACTATAAAATTGAAAAAGCCTTCTGATAGCAGAAGGCTTTTCAATTTATTATTATTGATGATGAGCGTACTGAACGCTTCAGCGTGCGATCCCGGTTCCGTCACCAATTGTATGGTATCCTCACCGGGACAGGCGCAACAAATGTTAAATTGAAATAATGCAGCCGGGATCAAAAAAAATTACCACCCTAATATATATGCGAAAATTAAGGGCACTACGATCGTGGCATCACTCTCCACAATATATTTTGGCGTGTTGATATCCAGTTTCCCCCAGGTGATCTTTTCATTTGGAACCGCACCGGAATAGGAACCGTAAGATGTTGTGGAATCACTGATTTGGCAGAAATAACTCCAGAAGGGTATTTCATGCATTTCCAGGTCCTGGTACATCATCGGCACTACGCAGATCGGGAAATCGCCTGCAATACCACCACCAATCTGGAAAAATCCAACACCTTTTCCTGCACTGTTTTCTTTATACCAGTTGCTTAACCAAACCATGTAATCAATACCGCTTTTCATGGTGGAGGATTTTAATTCGCCTTTGATACAATAGCTGGCAAAAATATTTCCCATGGTACTGTCTTCCCATCCTGGTACGATGATAGGTATGTTTTTTTCAGCAGCGGCGATCATCCAGCTATGTTCTTCCGGAATTTCATAATTTTCCTTCATCACACCACTTAATAATAATTTGTACATGTATTCGTGTGGAAAGTAACGTTCGCCTTTTTCTTCCGCATCTTTCCATATTTTATAAATATGTTTTTGAATTCTGCGGAAAGCTTCTTCTTCTGGTATGCAGGTATCTGTTACACGGTTGTAACCGTTTTCGAGAAGGTCCCATTCTTCCTGCGGGCTGAGGTCACGATAATTTGGAACTCTTTTATAATGACTGTGAGCTACCAGGTTCATCACATCTTCTTCCAGGTTAGCACCTGTACAACTAATGATCTGCACTTTATCCTGCCTGATCATTTCAGCCAGGGAAATGCCTAATTCGGCGGTACTCATGGCCCCGGCCAGGGTAATCATCATTTTTCCACCTTCCAGTAAATGTTGCTCGTATCCTTTTGCCGCATCAACCAACGCAGCTGCATTAAAATGACGGTAATGGTGTTGTATAAAATCTGAAACAGGTCCTTTCTTCATATCTGCATTTATTATTTGTGAAGCGCCAAAATTAATGCATTCGGCAGATATGATTTGTAAAGGCTTTTTTTGCAGTAGCTTAAATAAAAAAACCCGTGCGAAAATATCTGCACGGGTCTGTTGCCTTCCTATTTAATGTTTATTGTTTTTTGGTTTTTTTAAAAGTTTCCCAATCGCTGCCACCTGCTGATTTTAGCATCACAACATTATCTGCATTTTCAACTGTCAGGTAGTAAGTGGTACCATCAGCATTAGCCACTTCAAAAAGATCTGTTACCCACATGTCAGCATAATTCTTTTTGATATTGGTTTGTAAAATCAGGGGTAATTCTGAAGTTGCCATATGGCGGGTTAATCCTAAAAATTTTCCATCCAAAGAATAATAAGCGTAAACAAACTTACTGTTATAAGTAAACGATGCTTTATAAAAGTCACTGCCTGTAGTCCAGGTAACATCAT
>CAMPGG010000169.1 GCA_946885335.1 uncultured Chitinophagaceae bacterium | reverse complement strand
GTACCCATCGGCGGCATATTCCAAACTACTTCGGGTAACATTCTGAATGCAACAACAATTTGCAGGTCAGCTTGTAAGTTTTTTAATTCATTTAAGAAATCTGAATTCTTCAATTTTTCGGGTTGAAGAATTTTTAATCCCTTTTCCAATGCATATTTTTTAACGGCGCTTTCCTGTAATTTCATTCCCCTGCCAGCTGGTTTATCTGGCGCAGTAATTACGCCAACAATATTACATCCTGCATCATGCAATGCAGAAAGTGAGGCTACGGCAAATTCCGGCGTACCCATAAAAACGATCCTTATATCAGTAAAATTCATTGGTAATTAAATCCCGGGTAATAAAAATGCTAACGTGTTTGCTTATTCGAAATCAGGGTACAACAGGTATTTCTTACGGATCACTTTGAACGCATCCAACTTAGGTTGCCAACTGGCACGGATTTCATCTTCTGATTTACCTGACTTTACTTGTTTCCAGAGTTCATTATTTCCAGCCAGCTTGTTAAAGAAAGACTCTTCCATCTTTCCTGATTTTGGCAGAATGAAAAATTTTTCTTTATCTGGAAAAAGATGGTAGGCTTCTAAAAACCATTTCAGTTGTATCCTGTTATCCACTTTGGCTAAAACTTCCGCGGGTGTGCCACTTAAATCCCAGCCATAACATTTTTGTCCGTAAAGCTTTGAAGATTTCGCACCCTCGTTAGGGTTAGGAGTAAATGAATACAGGTGTTTAGGGAGAGAAGGATGTCCGAAAACCATGAAAGGTTTATCCGTTCCGCGGCCTTCACTCAAAACAGTGCCTTCAAAAAAACAGGTGGATGGATATAAATAAATGGATTGGATATTCGGCAGGTTTGGAGAAGGCCGCACTGGCAATTCATACATGCTTTTGTGATCATAATTAGCATTTTTAATCACCATAAAATGAAAAGGCGTGTCTACAGTTTTCTCCGTTGTTTGGTAATAACTGTATTTTTTATTGGCTGCATCTGAAAGCCATTTTTCACCCGCAATCATCAGTGCATATTCACCCATCGTCATGCCGTAAACAATAGGCACTTCCTGGCGACCGACAAAACTCTGGTATTTTTTATCCAATACGGGTCCGTCTACATAATGGCCATTTGGATTAGGGCGGTCAAGAATTAATAAAGGTTTGTTGTGCTCAAATGCGGCTTCCATAAATTCTTCCATAGAAGATATGAACGTATAGAATCTAACACCCACATCCTGGATATCAAACACCAGTACATCCACATTTTTTAAATCCTCCGCAGATGGTTTTCGTTTACTGCCATACAATGAAACCACCGGGATGTTGGTTTTTTCATCTACATAATTTCCTACTTTTTCACCCGCATCAGCAGTGCCCCTGAATCCATGCTCTGGTCCAAAAATGACCGTTACATTAATGCCAAGCTTTTGCAATGTATCAACCAGGTGTGTGTTGCCAACAATAGAAGTTTGGTTGGCAAACAGTCCAACTTTTTTATTTTTTAATAATGGGAGATAAGTATCTATCCGTTCAGCTCCAGCCAAAATTTTTGAATTATTATGCGCAACTGTTTTAGCTGGCTGGCCATAACAACCTAAGAATGATGCTGAAATAAAGAGTAAGGAAAATAATATTTTCATATGTATATATTAATTGCTTTTATGTTATTCATTTATAACAGGCTGTGTTTAATAGTGGACGAAAATAATTCACCAATGGTTCAATTTCAATAATTATTTTATATCTGCAGATTTACCTGTTTTTTCACCCTTTCTTTCAGCATTTCTGGCTACCTTGCCATCTTATTTTTTTCGTTTCTATAAAAAAAGCATCATTTGCTTTAGAAACGTTGCTGAACTTTTAAATTTAATTACATGCAACAAGTAAAAACAGGCGATACGATTAAAATTCATTACCATGGTCGCTTAAATAATGGTGAAACCTTTGATTCTTCTGAAAACCGCGAGCCGCTTGAATTTGAAGTAGGCAGTGGTATGGTGATACCGGGTTTTGACAAAGGAGTAATTGGTATGAATGTGGGTGAGAAAAAAACAGTGAATATCCCGGTAGATGAGGCGTATGGTCCTAAAAACGAAGAAATGATCATCGATTTTCCAAAAGATCGTTTTCCTGATGATATGGTTGCTGAAGTAGGAATGCCATTAACAATGAGTGATGGATCAGGCCAGAATTTCAGGGTTATTATAAAAGAAGTTAAAGAGACAAGTGTTGTACTTGATGCCAATCACCCTTTGGCTGGTGAAGATTTGACATTTGATTTGGAATTGGTGGAAATAGTTGGTTCTAAACCAATGATCATCACGCCCTGATAAATATTTAAATAGTTTAACGATGGTGCAGGCATTTTTTGCTTGCACCATTTTTATTTTATCTAGTTGATGAATTTTGGAGGTATGAGTTTTGTCTGGTATAAAATGCCAATCGTTGTATATTCGGAAATTATAAAAAATCAAACAGGATGTTTAAAAGATATTTATTCACAGCGGCAGAACGTTTCATGCGGTATGTTCAAATTGATACGCAAAGTGACCCGCTATCTGAAAGTTTTCCTTCCACTGAAAAACAAAAAAATCTTGGCCGGTTACTGGTGCAGGAACTTTTTGATATGGGTATTACTGATGCTCACATGGATGAATGGGGTTATGTATATGCCACCATTCCATCAAACGTGATAAAAAGAGTTCCCGTTATTTGTTTTTGCGCCCATATGGATACAGCGCCAGATTGCAGTGGCACGGATGTAAAACCAATCCTGCATAAAAATTTCCAGGGTGGTGAAATCGTTTTGCCAGATGATAATGAACAAATCATTAAAGTGGATGAATATCCTTATTTAAAAAATTGTATTGGTCATGATATTATTACCGCCAGTGGAAAAACATTATTGGGTTCCGATGATAAAGCCGGTGTTGCGGAGATCATGGATATGGCAAATTATTTAATGACTAATCCGGATGTGGATCATGGCGAAATAAAAATATTATTTACACCCGATGAAGAAGTGGGTCGCGGTACGGAATATGTTGATATCAAAAAATTGGGTGCTTCATTTGCATACACACTGGATGGCGGTGATGCGGGATCTTTAGAAGATGAAACATTCAGTGCTGATGGCGTTACCGTTATTGTACGGGGTGTGATATCTCATCCCGGTTATGCAAAAGGTAAAATGATCAACGCATTAAAAATAGCCGGGGAAATTTTGCATGAATTGCCTAAAGACAATCTTTCACCCGAAACCACTGAAGGAAAGGAAGGATTTATTCACCCTGTAAGAATGGAAGGAAATGCAGAAAAATGTCTCGTAGAATTTATCATTCGCGATTTTACCACACCGGGTCTTAGCGATAAAGCCAATTTTTTAAAAGGCTGGATCGATGATGTAATGGAACGCTATCCCCGTGCACGTTACGATTTTATTGTAAAAGAGCAATACCGTAATATGAAAGAAGTGCTCGATCAACATCCACAGGTAGTTGATTATGCCAAACAAGCTATTAGCCGTGCCGGACTGGATTTAAAAATCGAAGCCATTCGTGGCGGTACCGATGGCAGCCGGTTATCTTTTATGGGTTTACCCACTGCCAATTTATTTGCAGGAGAGCAGGCCATTCATTCCAAACACGAATTTATCAGTGTACAGGATATGAACAAAGCCGTAGAGACCATGGTTTACATTGCACAGATTTGGGAAGAGAATAGTTAAGTAAATAAATTGCATTTCATATTGTTTGTTGATTGATTATTATTCGAAATAATAATTGATCACTTGTTCGGCAATTAAAAATTTCTGCGCCAAACCTTCTTGTTAATAATCTCAAAAATTTGTCTTCTTTAATACAGTGCAACGCATTTTTGTCGTTCATTCACATCCTGTTGAAAACTATTGTTTCACTACAAGGCGCAAATGCCTGTGATATAACTACTTTTACGATCTTAAAGACGATGTAAGTATGATTAACCTTTTGCAGATTGTTGATACTGTTCAAACCGCTGTTAACGCAGCCACACAAACTACCAATCCCGAAGAAAGCCTGAATCTTTTTGATGTATTACAAATGGGTGGTCTTTTAATGATACCGCTGGTATTATTATTCTTCATAGCCATTTTTGTATTTACAGAAAGATTGATCACCGTTCGCAGGGCCAGCAAGATCGATCCGAATTTCATGAACATTGTCCGCGATCATATCATGAGCGGCAATGTAGTAGCTGCCCGCAGCTTTGCTAAAAACACCAACAATCCTGTTGCCCGCATCATTGATAAAGGTATTCAGCGTATTGGTAAACCAATCGACAGCATTGAAAAAAGCATGGAGAATGTAGGCAAGCTGGAATTATACAATATGGAAAAAAACCTGAGCATACTGGCGCTGATCGCAGGTATAGCTCCCATGTTTGGTTTCCTTGGTACCATTGTAGGTATGTTTCAATTGTTTTACTCACTGGCAAGCACAGGCGAATTTACCATTCAGTCCATGGCTAACGGTATTTATACCAAAGTGATTTCATCGGCAGTGGGTTTGATCATTGGTTTGATGGCCTATATCATGCACAGTTACCTGGTAGCGCAGGTTGATAAAACAGCTAACAAAATGGAAGCGTCGAGCGCAGAATTTGTAGATGTATTACAGGAGCCGACACATTAAAATGAAGGAGTGTATTTTTATGCTTTCGGCGCCAGGAACATTGATCGGCGTCCCTTGCGTCGCACTCTTGTGCTGCATCAAATAATGCAGCACCCCGATGAATACCGGTGATTCGCTATTCAACATTTTTTAAAACCAGCACAATTGCGGTTCTATGAATATTCGCAGAAAATTAAGAGCACATGCTGAAGTACATACAGGACCTTTGAACGATATCCTGTTTATACTTTTATTATTCTTCCTGATTGCAGCAACGCTGGCAAATCCTAATGTTATAAAACTTTCGCAGCCCCAGGCTAAGAGTGATACAAAAGCCAAGCAATCTGTGGTAGTTTCTGTTGATGCCAATAAAATTTATTATGTAGGTACCAGCCGCGTTGAAACAGATTCGGCTATGCGGCAGGCGCTTATGCCTTTTGTTGAAAAAGATGGACCAGATGCCACAATAGTTATCAATGCCGATAAAACAGTTCCATTAGAATATGTAGTTGCCGTAATGCGTATTGCCCGTGAACTGGGTGCAAAAACAGTTTTAGCGGTTGACAGAAATGCTCAATAATTTTTAAGGAATGTATTGCGCCCTGGCAAACCGGTCTTTTCCCTGTAAATCTTTTTTTATTTCTACATTTTTGTAATCAAAACTTATCCAAAGATCTTTTACTTCCTGGCCAAGATCTTCATGTATTTCAGCCAGCAGCCAGCCATTTTCCTGCAGTTTGAGTTTTCCAAAAGATGCCAGCGCTTTATAAAATTGCAGCGGATCTTCATCCGGAACAAATAATGCCATTGAAGGCTCATATTTAACCACATTATCAGCCATTGTGTTTTTCCCGGAGGCCGGAATATATGGAGGATTGCTAACTACAATGTCAACATGCGGTAATTGTTTTTGTTGATCTGCATCCAGGAAATCCATGGGAACAAAATCAACCAACGCTTTTTGATCATCAGCATTTTTTCTTGCAATAGTCAGGGCGCCATCACTTTTATCACAAGCCCAGGTTTCGAAATACGCAGGTAATTTTTTTTGCAATGCAATGGCAATACAGCCACTTCCGGTTCCTACATCTAAAATTTTATAATGGCGATGGGTTGGTTCAGTCCAATCTTTTACGGTTTCAATCACCCATTCAACCAATTCCTCTGTTTCGGGCCTTGGTATCAAAACCTGTTTATCTACGGTAAGTTTCATTCCGCAAAACCAGGCTTCACCCAATACATATTGAACGGGTTCGTGATTTAATAATCTTTGTAGCAACAGGTTAAATTGATCTGATAGTTCTTCGTTGATCTCCGGGTCGTTTATTAGCCTGTCTATTCTTTTTTGGCCGGTGATTTTTTCCATAACCATTTCCGCAATATTACCTGCTTCACGTTCATTATAGATTGTACGTAATTGCCTGTTAAGTGTTTGCCTGATTTCGCTTCCTTTCATCCGTATATTTTATTTTATTAGTTGTCGGATGGAATCTTTTGATTTCATACGCTGCAAACTTAATTATTTTACTTTTGCTGCCTTATGCATTCCAGCCCCAAGGTTAATCATGAAATTTTTATGCAACGTTGCCACCAGTTGGCAAAACTGGGCCAGGGCTTTGTAGCTCCAAATCCTATGGTGGGTGCAGTCCTGGTGCATAATAAAAAAATTATCGGGGAAGGTTATCACAAAAAATTTGGTGGTCCACATGCAGAAGTAAATTGCATACAACATGCTATCACAAATGGTTTTGAAAACCTGCTCGATAAATCAACTATCTATGTTTCATTAGAACCCTGTGCGCATTTTGGTAAAACGCCTCCTTGTGCTGATCTTATCATCAAACATAAAATACCAAACGCAGTTATTGGTTGCCGGGATCCTTTTTTGGAAGTTGATGGTCGTGGAATAGAAAAATTAAAGCAAGCGGGTATCCATGTAATTGAAGGCATATTGGAGCAGGAATCAAAAGCGTTAAATAAAAGATTTTTCTTTTTTCATCAACATCATAAACCATTTGTAATATTAAAATGGGCGCAAACTGCGGATGGTTTTATTGGAAATGCTGGCGATGAAAGATTGCTGATCAGCAATGATATCACCAACAGGCTGGTGCATAAATGGCGCAGCCAGGAATCTGCCATACTTGTTGGAACCAATACTGCATTGAAAGACGATCCGCAACTGACCAATCGTTTTTGGACAGGTGCTCATCCCGTTAGATTGGTTACTGATTTTAAAAATGTTTTACCCGGAACACTTAAAATTTTTTCTGGCGATGCACCAACCATTGTTTTTAATTATGATCGACACACAATAACCGAAGGATTAAAATTCCCTGGTTTTGAAAATATAACATATTGGTGCAGGCTGGATGGCCAACGTTCATCTGTAACCGAAATAATAGATGCATGTTATAAATTAGGAATTCAAAGCATACTGGTAGAAGGTGGCGCCCGGTTGCAGCAATCATTTATTGATGAAAACAGCTGGAACGAAGCAAGATCGATTACCAATCCGGATCTTCTTATCCAATCCGGAATTTCAGCTCCGGTATTAAAGGATGTTGAATCATTATTACACCAGGAATCCGGAAACGACAGGATCAGTTATTTTTACGCACACACACAAACAGGTAAATAATGTTGTTCCTGGCCGCTACTATCATACTTACTTCTTACCTGACCCTTTCTTTTAAGATGCTGCAGCGTTTTAATATTTCAAACCTGCAGGC
>CAMPGG010000168.1 GCA_946885335.1 uncultured Chitinophagaceae bacterium | reverse complement strand
TATACCGTCGGTTTGGGTTATGATGCTTCCGACAAATTTTTTGCGGCTATTGCATTTCAAAAAGAAGAAGACCAAAAAAATGATATACATGCAATGGTTCGTTATGATGTTCAAAAAAATATTGGATTTAAAGCCGGTATTACAACGCAAGTTCCTGTTGTGTATGGAGGGGTAATCATTGGCTTAAAAGATTTTACCATCGATGTCCTGAGCAGTTACCATCCTCAATTAGGTATAACCCCGGGTTTGGCATTGCAGTATCATTTTCAAAAAACAAGGGATTGAAATTCCTGCTATCCATATTATGCTTATTAGGATGGATTTTCATTCTCCATGCGCAGGAAATTCCGCCTGTTATTGAACAGCGGTTAGAGTTAACCGTTGAAGCGGATGAAATGGAAACGGAGGATGATCAATTTTTACAGCAACTGGAATACTTTAAAAAAAATCCTATTCATTTAAATTCGGTAACCGCTGATGTATTGATCAACCTGCGGATTTTATCGCCTTTACAGATCCATCATTTTTTAAATTACCGGAAGCTGTTTGGAGATTTTACTTCCATATATGAATTGCAGGCTATTCCATTATGGGACCTGGAAACGATTAAAATAATTATTCCATTTATTACAATTGCAGGTAAGGAATTTAATAAAGAAAATTTTTTAAGCCGGTTTAAAGGTGGCGATCAGTATGTGCTTGGCAGGGTTTCACAAATTTTGGAAAAATCACAAGGTTATATAAAAACATCAGGCAGTTTTTACGAGGGATCCAGGCAGCATGTAATGATGCGATACCGTTATCGGTATAAGAACAGTTTGCAATATGGAGTAGTGATGGATAAGGATGCTGGTGAATCATTCTTTTCCAAATCTCAAAAGCAGGGATTCGATTTTTACTCGGCTCATTTTTATGCAACAAACCTGGGAAAAGTGGAAGCGCTGGCCATAGGGGATTATACTGTAAACCTGGGCCAGGGGCTTATTCAGTGGCAAAGCCTGGCTTTCAAAAAAAGCGCTGATGTTACAGGTATTAAAAGACAATCAACGGTTTTAAGACCCTATAATTCTGCAGGTGAATTTTTTTTTAACAGGGGAGCAGGTGCCACTTTAAAATTTAATGACTGGCAAATAACCGCATTTGGTTCTTTTAAAAAAATGAGTGCCAATTTTAATTTAGATACATTGAATGATGAGGAACTTGTTTCTTCTATATTAACAGGTGGTTATCATCGAACACCTTCAGAAATTAGCGGAAAGGATCAATTAACGCAAACCAGTTTTGGTGGAAACCTGAATATAAAAAAAGATCACTGGCATCTTGGCTTTAATACTGTTCATTTTAATTATGATCAACCTTTACAAAAAAGAGATGAACCTTATAATGTATTTTCAATCAAAGGAAAAACCTGGCATAACTACAGTATCGATTACAGTTATACTTTTAATAATCTCCATTTTTTTGGTGAGGCTGCCCTGGATAAATTAATGAATAAAGCTTTTGTAAATGGTTTGCTGATTAGCTTAGATAACAGGGCCGATTTTTCGATTTTACATCGTTCTATATCGAAAGGTTATCAATCAGTAAATGGAAATGCTTTTACAGAGAACACTATGCCTGCAAATGAAAAAGGTCTTTTTGCAGGATTGTCATTTCGCATAACCCAGTCAATTAAACTGGATGTATATGCGGATATATTTTCTTTTCCATGGTTAAAATATTTGTCCGATGCACCGGGTAGCGGCAAAGAATTTTTGGTACAACTTGCATATTCCCCAAATCGCCAATTGGAAATATATACCCGGTTTAAATCTGAAACAAAACAAACCAATCAACGGGATAATTTTTCTGAAACAAATTTTCTTGTACCTGTTTCCAAACAAAATTGGCGAACTCAGTTTACTTATAAATTGAACAGGGATATTACGCTTCGGCATAGAACGGAATTAACCTGGTTTAATAAGGGAATGGAAGGGGAAGAAGATGGTTTTTTATCATACGCGGATTTTTTGTTTAAGCCTGTGATGAAGAAATTAGGTGGAGGAATCCGACTGCAATATTTTGAAACGGATAGTTATAACTCACGGTTATATGCATACGAAAACGATGTTTTATACAATTTTTCTATCCCTCCGTTTTCGGGTAAAGGCTTTCGATATTATGTAAATCTCAATTTCGATATCAATAATATTTTCTCCATTTTTTTCCGCTTTGCGCAAACCCAATATAAGGATGTAAACTCCATTGGAACAGGTAATGATGAAATTGAAGGAAAGACCCGTTCTGAAATAAAATTTCAATTAATTGCACGTTGGTAAATCTGCAGGTATTTTTTACTTCAACGCCTGTAACCTCATCTGGTAGCGGATTGTAGAGCTTCGTATTTTAAAATAAATTTAAAATTTTGCAGCATTCCACATTCCCACAATGTCTATTAAAGTTGGTGTTGAAATCATGTACTTCTTGAAGCAAGTTTTAATGCACAGTTTTTAAACTGTGAATTTTTAACATTAAAAGACATTCACATGAGAAAATTTTCATCGCTATTCGCGATGCTAATGCTTTTTACAGCAATAGCATTTGCACAAACCCGAACCATTACGGGAACAGTTAAAGATAGCAGGGGAAATCCTATTCCTTTTGCTAATATCCTTATTAAAGGAACAACTACAGGTGTATCTGCAGATCTTAATGGAAACTTTACTATTGAAGCTTCAAGTAATGATGTGCTTATTGTAAGCTCAACAAGTTTTGCGAGTAAGGAAGTGCCTGTCGGTACAGGTTCAACCTTATCTGTTCAGTTATTAGAAGAAGGAGGTTTGCAGGAGGTTGTAGTAACTGCATTAGGTGTAACCCGAACCAGGAACCAGGTTCCGTATTCCGCTCAACAGGTTACCGGGGCAGAGGTAAGTCAATCAAGATCCTCCAATTTTATTCAAAACTTATCTGGTAAGGTATCAGGTTTAGAGCTCAGGCAATCTAATACTTTGGGTGGTTCCACTAACGTAGTGATCCGGGGGATAAAGTCTATTACGGGTAATAACCAGGCTTTATTTGTGGTGGATGGTATTCCTTTGGATAATACCAATGCGAAGTCCGGTAACCAGGCAACAGGCAGAGGTGGTTATGATTATGGAAGCGCCGCTGCGGATATTAACCCCGATGATATTGAATCCATAACTGTTTTAAAAGGCGCCGCATCAACTGCCCTTTATGGTTCACAAGGTGGTAATGGTGTTATATTGATTACTACTAAAAAAGGAGCAAGAGGTTTAGGTATAACTGTAAATACTGGTATAACAGTTGGTAAATATGATAAATCAACTTTTGCAGAATACCAGCAGGAATATGGCGGAGGTTATGGTGGATATTATGAAGATCCAACCGGCTTCTTTTTATACAGGGATATTGACGGGGATGGTGTAGAAGATTTGGTTACGCCAACCAGTGAAGATGCCTCATACGGAGGCAGGTTAGATGGCAGAATGGTATACCAATGGGACTCGTTTGATCCGCTTTCTCCCAACTTTGGAAAAGCATATCCTTATGTTGCGCCTGCCAGCCAGCCAGGTGATTTTTTTCAGACGGCAATTTCTTCAAACCAAAGCATCCTGGTTTCTGGAGGAGGTGAAACAGGATCTTTTAAAATAGGTTATACCCGAAATGATGACCGTGGTATTCTACCCAATAGTAACATCACGAAAAACTTATTAAATTTTGGAGGATCATATAATATTACACCCAAACTTGTTGCCGCTGCATCAGTAAACTTTTCAGGCATCAATGGAAAGGGTAGATACGGAACAGGTTATGATGATAAAAACCTGATGACAAATTTCAGGCAGTGGTGGCAGGTAAATGTAGATGTTGATGATATGAAAGCAGCATATGAAAGAGAAAAAAGAAATGTAACCTGGAACTGGGTTGACCCAACAGACCTTTCACCTATTTATTGGGATAATCCATATTTTACCCGTTACGAAAATTATGAAACAGATGCAAGGAACCGCATTTTTGGAAATGTTAGTTTAACCTATAGCCCAATGGAATGGTTAAACATTAGTGGTTCGGTTGCTCATGATGGTTATGATGAATTGCAGGAAGAAAGACAGGCTAAAGGAAGTGTAACTGTTCCTTCCTATACGCGGATCAATAGAAATGTAATGGGTACCAATTATAATTTGGTCGCCAATATGGACAGGGACCTGTCAACAGATATTAATTTTAAAGCTCTGTTGGGAACCAATGTCCGGAAAGAAAGAAGACAATTTATGTCTGCTACAACCAATGGCGGATTAGTGGCTGACAGGATTTATGCACTTTCTAATTCAATCAATCCTATCAATGCTCCCATTGAAGCTGATGAAAGAAGAGAAGTCTGGGGAAATTTTGCAGGTGCCACATTTACCTGGAAAGATATGTTAACCCTGGACGCAACTATCCGGAATGACCAGTCTTCAACCCTGCCAAAAGGAAATAACAGTTACTGGTATCCTTCTGTTTCATTAGGATATACTTTTTCTAAATTACTTACCACTGCTGACTGGTTAACTTATGGTAAACTCAGGGTTAACTATGCACAGGTTGGTAATGATGCACCGGTATATTCATTGGTAGATGTGTACCAGGCACTGACCCCATTCGGTTCTTCATCCATCGGTTCGGTTCAGGGCACAAGGGCTAATGCAGATTTAAGACCTGAAAGAACAAAAAGCTATGAATTTGGTTTGGAAATGGCTTTTCTTAAAAATCGGTTAGGCTTTGACGTTACTTATTATAATGCAACAACTTTTGACCAGATTTTTCCTGTTGAAATTTCAAGAAGCACAGGATATAATGCCCAGTTTTTAAATGCCGGTAACCTGCGTAACAAAGGTGTTGAATTAACACTATTTGCGGTACCGTTTCAAACAAGGGATTTTTCATGGAACATCAATTTGAACTGGTCTAAAAATGACAACACGGTTGAAGAATTATATCCCGGAATTGATGTTATCACTTTAGGAACTTTCCAGGGTGGTGTTTCTATCAATGCAGCATTGGGACAGCCATATGGTACTATTCGCGGAAATGATTTTGTATATACAGAAGGTCAAAGAACCGTTGGCACAAATGGCCGTTATATGATGACTTCTGAATCTAATATTGATATTGGTAATATGAATCCGGATTGGATTGGTGGTATTAGCAACAGTTTACGTTACAAAGACTTTTCATTAAGCTGGTTAATCGATGTACGCAAGGGTGGTGAATTGTTTTCTCTTGACCTCTATTATGGTCTTGCCACCGGTCTGTATCCTGAAACGGCTGGCTTAAATGACCTTGGAAATCCATCAAGAAATACAATTGCAAATGGAGGTGGTATAATTATGCCTGGCGTTAAGGCTGATGGAAAACCAAATGACATTCGTGTAAGCAATACAAATTATGGTGCTTATGGATATGCATATAATCCCGCAGCAGGATTTATTTATGATGCTGGTTATGTAAAACTCCGGGAGGCTGTTCTGACTTATTCATTACCAGAATCTTTATTTACCGGTGGCGTATTTAAAGGAATCGATATCTCATTGGTTGGTCGTAATCTTTGGATCATTGATAAAAATCTTCCTTATGCTGATCCGGAAGAAAATATCAGCTCAGGAAATCTCCAGGGATACCAGGGCGGTGCCTATCCAACTACAAGAACAATTGGAATTAATGCAAAAATCCGGTTTTAACTAAATGTAATAATCATGAAAAAATTAATCACCATATTCCTTTTACCGCTGCTAATATTAGGAGCTTGTAAAAAGGACCTTACCGATGTAAACGTGGATCCTAAATCACCTTTGACATATCCTTCCGGGGCATTCTTTACTGGTGCGCAAAAAAATATGTCAGATCTGTTACAGTCAACCAATGTAAATACAAACATTTTTAAATTGGTAGTTCAATATTGGACTGAAACAACTTATACTGATGAAAGTAATTTCGATTTAGGTACGCGTCAAATTCCACGTCAGATGTGGAATGCTATTTACCGCGATGTAATCCGCGATTTGCGTGAAGCAAAAACCTTAATTCCGGAAGAAACATTGAGCCCGGTGCCTGCTGAGGATGCCATGTTAAAACAAAATCAACTGGCTATTGCAGAAATCATGGAAGTATATGCCTGGTATTATTTAGTTACAACTTTCGGCAATGTTCCATATACGGAATCAATGGATGCCGAAAATACGCAGCCAAAATATGATGACCAGGAAACAATTTATATGGATCTGTTAAGCAGGCTGGATGCGGCAATTGCACAACTGGATGTAACTGGTGAAAGTTTTGGTAGTGCTGATTTGGTATATGGCGGCGATGTGGAAGCCTGGCAAAAATTTGCCAATTCTTTTAAATTAAAAATGGGGATGACAATAGCTGATGTTAATGCAACTACAGCGCAACAAACTGTTGAAGAAGCAGTGGCGGCTGGTGTATTTACTTCGAATGCTGATAATGCAGAATTGCCATACCTGGGAGCACCACCCAATACAAATCCTCTTTGGGTTGATCTTGTTCAGAGTGGTAGAAAGGATTTTGTTGTAACCAATACATTGGTAAATCGTTTGCAGACTTTAAATGACCCAAGGTTACCTGTTTTTGCAACAACCGATAACACAGGTACTGGTTATTCCGGTGGAATTCCAGGTGCCAGTAATAACTATGCAACTTATTCTAAACAAGGGGATGCTTTTATTGATCCTACTTTACCAGGTATGTTGTTAAGTTATGATGAAGTAGAATTTTATTTGGCCGAAGCAGTAGAAAGAGGATACAATGTTCCGGGTACGGCTAAAGAACATTATGATAAAGCTGTAACAGCATCTATCAATTATTGGGGTGAAACTGTTGGCAATTATCTCACTCAGCCTGGTGTTGCTTATTCTTCAGCAAACTGGGAACAGTTGATAGGCGTGCAAAAATGGATTGCCTTATATTCCCGCGGCTGGGATGCCTGGATAGAATGGAGGAGGTTAGACTATCCTATGTTGGTAAAACCACCCACCGCCTTATCTGATATTCCTTTAAGATTTACTTATCCGGTTCCGGAACAGAATTTAAACAGGGCAAATTATGATGAAGCTTCACAAGCAATTGGAACGGATGCAGTAACTACAAGACTTTTCTGGGATATAAATTAATACAGAACATAAGTTATTTGTCTGCAAAAAAAGGGGAGCATCAAAATGCTCCCCTTTTGAGATTTAAGGTGTTTAAAAACTTTTCCTGGGATTAAATTCTGATTTAATTGTTTTTTATCTTTTAAAAGTTACATTTGATCAGTTTTAAGAAAAGGTTCTGTTAATCTCTTTATTTATTGCTTTTGTAAATTTTTTTACAGTTGAGCAGCATATTATTTGAAGAGCTTGTCTATCAAAGCGTATTAACCTAATA
>CAMPGG010000167.1 GCA_946885335.1 uncultured Chitinophagaceae bacterium | reverse complement strand
CTTAAAACTTGACTCTATTTTTTACAGGTCCTCTCTTTATCTTTGCAAACACTTTTAAGTGAACTTTTTATTTCACTTTTTTTTATCTCGGATTGAGGGATTATGTTGATTTCATGGATTATGTATAAGCAAGAATTGAAATATTCAGATGTATTAAATCAAAATAATCAATTAATCAGTGATAACAAATCTGTGAAATCTAATTAATCATATAATCAGCGATAAATGTTTGAATCATTACAGGATAAATTAGAAACCGCCTTTAAGAACGTCAAAGGACAGGGAAGAATTACCGAATTAAATATTGCTGCTACGGTAAAGGAAATCAGGCGTGCACTGGTTGATGCGGATGTGAATTATAAAATCGCCAAAGACCTGACTGACAGGGTTAAGGATAAAGCGATTGGAGAAAAGGTTATAAACGCCGTTAGCCCGGGCCAGTTAATGACCAAAATCGTAAAGGACGAACTGGCTGAAATCATGGGAGGCCAGGAAAGTCCGTTTAATGCCAAAGGAAATCCGGCCGTTATCCTGATAGCCGGTTTACAAGGTAGTGGTAAAACAACTTTTAGCGGGAAACTGGCCCATTACCTGAAAACTAAAAAAGGCCTTTCACCCATGTTGGTTGCGGCAGATATTTATCGCCCCGCGGCTATGGAACAATTACGTGTTTTAGGAGAACAAATTGGCGTGGATGTTCACCTGGAGCTGGAAAATAAAGATGCTGTTTCCATTGCTCAAAATGCAGTCAAAGAAGCCAGGAGTAAAAACAAAAACGTCATCATCATAGATACTGCCGGCCGTTTAGCCATTGATGAAGTGATGATGACCGAGGTTGCCAATATTAAAAATGCCGTCAATCCCAACGAAGTATTATTCGTTGTAGATAGCATGACCGGCCAGGATGCCGTGAATACGGCCAAAGCTTTTAATGAAAGGCTGGATTTTTCTGGCGTGGTGCTGACAAAATTAGATGGTGATACCCGGGGTGGTGCTGCCATTTCAATCCAATACACCGTAAACAAACCCATTAAATTTACCAGCAGTGGTGAAAAAATGGATACACTGGATGTTTTCTATCCTGAAAGGATGGCGCAGCGTATTTTGGGTATGGGAGACATTACTTCTTTGGTTGAAAAAGCCCAGGAACAATTTGATGAAGAACAGGCTCGCAGGCTTGAGAAAAAATTCAGGAAAAACCAGTTTGATTTTGCAGATTTTAAAATGCAATTGGAACAGATCAAAAAAATGGGCAACCTGAAAGACTTGATGGGCATGATTCCCGGGGTAGGAAAAGCCATTAAGGATATAGATATCAGTGATGATGCATTTAAAGGCATCGAAGCAATCATCAATTCCATGACACCATATGAAAGAGCCAATCCCGATTCAATTAATGGCAGCCGCAGAAAACGCATTTCAATGGGTAGCGGAAAAGATATCAGTGAAGTGAATGCCTTTATGAAGCAGTTTGAACAAATGAGGGAAATGATGAAAAGCATGAATAAAATGCCCATGGGCAAACTGGGCGGGCTGATGGGAAGAAGATAATTCCGTTACCATAATCCAGGCATAATTTAAATCAACATCTTTTAAAAAATGAACCGGTAAAAGCATTGATAACCCTTTCGTAAAAAATTCGTATTCAACTTTTTAAAAGTTGTTGGTGTTTTAAGGTTCAATCATTATTTTTGCCTCCCGGCAGTTCTAAAAGACTGTCCTTTTTTAAACATTATTTTTTAACCGCATTTAAATTTCTATTTAAGATGCCAGTAAAGATCAGACTTCAACGTCATGGGTCTAAGAAAAGACCTTTTTATTTTATCGTAATTGCCGATGCCCGTGCACCACGCGACGGAAAATTTATCCAAAAGTTAGGCACCTACAATCCATTAACAGTTCCAGCAACTATTCAACTTGATCGCCAGAAAGCGCTTGAGTGGTTAAACAAAGGCGCACAACCAACTGACACGGTTCGTCGAATCCTGTCGTTCAAAGGTGTGTTATACCTGAAACACTTGTTGCGTGGGGTTACATTAGGATTGTTTGATGATGCCACCGCTATGGAAAAATTCCAGAAATGGTTTAGTGAGCATGAAGCTCAAATGAAAAAACGCCAGGAAGAAGCTATGCGTGCCCGCCGCGGAAGAAGAAATATTCCAACCGGAAATCGCCGCCCTGAACGTAACAGCAGTGAAGGTTAATTCAATTAAAACGATATAACAAGGTGGCAGCTATCAGTTGCCACCTTTTTTAATTTCAATTGTGTTCTGCGAAGTATTTTATTTGTAATACCAGCAACAGTTCCCTGGTTTAACTTTCGTTGCGTCGCAATCACTTTATCTTTCGGTTCCCTGTTCAACATAATTTGGTAATTACATGGAATATTTTAAAATAGGAAAACTTGTGGCAGCCTTTGGTATAAAAGGTGAAATGATCCTGAAACATTCATTAGGAAAAAAATCTGCTTTAAAAGGATTGAAAGCCATCTTCATCGAAGAACAAAAGCAATCCTTTATTCCCTGGTTTATCATCGCGGCCAAACCTAAATCTGATGATGAAACTTACATTCAACTGGAAGGCATTGATTCCCGCGAAGCGGCTCTAAAACTTATTCAAAAAGAAGCCTGGCTACCCGAAGAAGATTTTAAAAAACAGGCATCCGCATCTTCTCCATTAAGTTTTCTTGGATTCAGTATAATTGATAATGGCAATGACCTGGGTCCCATTCTTGAATTAATTGAACAACCACACCAATTACTTTGCCGCATAGAGATTGACGAAAAAGAGGTATTGATCCCTTTGAATGAACAAACATTGCAGAAAGTTGATACCAGGAAAAAACAGGTCTTTGTTATACTTCCAGATGGTTTATTAGATGTTTATTTATCCTGATCATTACACTTTTGCAAGCTGCGATTTACATGCCTGTAAAGCCAGGTGAACCTGCACCAGGTGGCGTTGTTCATGTGCAACGAAAAACCGGAAAGTATCACCCAATTTCAGTTTTAAAATTTTACTGATTGAAATAGGCACACGAATAGCCCCGATATTTTTTTTCTTTGCCGCCTCCAGTAAGTCCAGCAATTGATTTTGTTGTTTTAAAAATTCATCCATCACTGGTTTTACATCAAGGTCTGATGATGGACGGTGATCTTTTGGCGCCTGCATCTTATTAGTAACCACACCATTTTTTGGCAACATCATATTGGTAAAATAGTTACCTAACCAGCCCGGGGAAAACCATTCCTGGCTACTCTTTGATTCTTTCATCGCATTTTCAATAGCTGGTAAATAATATCGTCCATAACTATTCAGGTGTTCCAATGTCTGAATAACACTCCATTTACCTGGAGCGGGTGGGCGAAGTAAAAGTTCAGGATCTTCCTGCCGCACTAAAGTTGTGGTCGCAATTATTTTCCGTACATAACTTTGCTGCTGATCCAGCAATTCAACACTTTTTGTTTTTTTCATTTGTTTTTATTTTTTTAGAATACAAAGCTACCATGCCTGCATTCCAAAAATCATGGGAAAAACCATCATTTTATAATCTAAAATCAGGAAGTGATTTTTACAGTACCCAGTAATTTGCTGAAGGTTGAGGCATCAATACCAAGGTAAGACGCCAGGTATTTATGCGGAATCATTTGTAACAGGTGCGGACTTCGGGTGAATAATGTTTTATACTTTTCTTCTGCGCTAAAACATTGTAGTTCCACTTGTCTTTTCAATACACCATGCAATGTTAAAGATGTAGCTTTTAAAATTGTTTGCAGGATGGCGGGATATTGCTGCATTAACATTTCAAGCGAAGCATAAGGCAGTCTCAAAAATTTGCTGGCAGTAAGCGTTTCAAAAAAACAAAATGAAGGCAAGCGGGTAAGAAATGAATCGGCAACGCCTGAAAAAGAATATGGATAAGTAAAAATAATCGTAGCCTCCTGCTTTTCATGTCCGCCAATATAAAATGAACGCTGTACCCCTTCTAAAACAAAATAGAGGTAACGCTCTGTTTCACCGGCTGCCGTTAAAACGGTTTTACGCTTGCATTCAAATGGTTGCCAGTTTTCAACAAAAGCATCCAGCACTTCATCATCCAGTTTCTGGATGGCTTGTATAAATTGTTTAAGTTGATCAGCAGGCGAAAGCATTATTTATTTTTCGATTGAATAAAATCCGCTAACAGCTTCATGCGAAAAAAAAGATTACTTAACATGAGCGAGATATTGTTTTTTACGGAAGAAACAGAGCCATTATGCATTTTCTTGATGTTCTTTAGTTCCTCAATTTTTTCATCAATTTTATCCATCATTCTTTCCGCATCCCATCCCTGGTAACGACGATTACGTTCGTCATGTATATGATACGGTTCAATTTTGCCGGGTTTTAATTTCTTAAACTTAAAATTATTTTTCAACGCATCCTTATAACACTCATTCTGTAAAAGGTCAATGATTACATCCTGGGAAACCTGGTTTAAAAATCCATTGTGAAAAATATTCAGGTTATTACGTAATTCCCGGATGACCTGTTTTTTGTGTACATCATTGGTTTTAGCTTCCGCATTTAAAAATGCCAGCAGATCTTTTAAAGGGCCCAATGCTGTTTTAAACCATTCCCATTCCATCATTCAAATATAAACAGAGAAAAAAGCAAAAAATCAAAATGTAAAATTTAAAACTCAGAACATCATTTCAATAAATAGCTTAATCCACCCAAAAACAATTCAACAGATCAACTAATCAACCATTCAGCCAATCAACCAATCACATTAACTTTGACCGGTGAGTCAAAGCCCCAGACATATCGCCCATTTTGATCTTGATTCATTCTTTGTTTCTGTGGAAATTTTGAATGATCCATCTTTAAAGGGAAAGCCGGTAGTGGTTGGCGGTAGTGAAAGAGGTGTTGTGGCTGCCTGCAGTTATGAAGCAAGAAAATTTGGTATTCATTCAGCCATGCCCATGAAAACAGCCATGAGACTTTGCCCCCAGGCCATCGTTGTAAAAGGTACCCGGGGTGAATACACAAGGTACTCCAGGTTGGTGACCGACATTATTGCTGACAAGGTACCAGTATATGAAAAAGCATCCATAGATGAATTTTATATTGATCTAACGGGAATGGATAAGTTCTTTGGCGTGAGTACGTATACCCGGCAATTAAGAGAAACGATAACCAACGAAACCGGCCTGCCGATTTCTTTTGGTTTATCAACCAGCAAACTGGTAAGCAAAATGGCAACCAATGAAGCCAAACCAAATGGCTGGCTGGAAATTCCCGCAGGAAAAGAGAAAGATTTTTTGTGGCCACTGGCAGTGGAAAAAATACCTGGCGTTGGCAAGCAAACCGAATTGCAATTGAAACAAATGGGATTGCATACGATTGCAGATATAGCCGCCACGCCAGTGCAGGAAATGGAAAAAAATTTTGGTAAATGGGGAATTTCTTTATGGAACAAATCCTTTGGCAGAGATGATAACCCGGTAGAAAATTTCAATGAACAGAAATCCGTTTCGCGGGAAACCACGTTTAATGAAGACAGCACGGACCTTGCCTTTTTGCACCAGCAACTGGTATGGCTAACCGAAAAAGCGGCTTACGACCTGCGGTTGGAAAATAAATTATGTGGCTGCCTCACTATTAAGATCCGCTATGCCGGCTTCGATACAACCAGCCGACAGGAAACCATAGATTATACCGCATTGGATGATCAATTGATTACAAAAGCGAAAGATATAATGAGTAAACTGTTGCAAAAAAACAGGCCGGTCCGGCTGTTAGGTGTACGTTTCAGCCAGTTGATTCCGGTTACCATGCAAATGAGTTTATTTGAAAAGGCGGGTGAAAAAATGCAGTTATTTAAGGCTGTTGATACCATTAAAGATAAATATGGAAATCAAATGATCACCAAGGCAGTCAATACATCCGGGCCATCTACCCATAAAAAAGCGAATTAAAATTCCACAGCATTTCATACACACACTTATCCCTTGCAAATGATTTTGCTTTGCACTTATAAAAAAAGCAAATGATACAATAACCATCCCCTTTTCAAAAAAAATGAAAATCAAAAAAATATGTAATAAAATATTTTATTCATTCACATACTTATTAGGTTAAATGGTTTATTACCTTTATCCCTATCATTTTTTTATTAAAAATCAATAACCATGCAGGCTTGGAAAGATTACCAGGATAAAAATAAAGATCGTTTTTTAGAAGAAATGCTGGACCTCCTCCGCATTCCATCCATTAGCGCAAAGAAGGAACATAAAGCGGATATGCTGAAATGCGCCGAAGCAGTTAAAAAAAGTTTACTGGATGCAGGTTGTGATAAAGCGGAAGTAATACCAACACCGGGACATCCTGTTGTTTATGGCGAAAAGATAATTGATCCATCAAAACCAACTGTATTGGTTTATGGCCATTATGATGTTCAGCCCGTTGAACCACTTGCATTATGGCATAGCGGCCCTTTTGATCCGGTTATTAAAGATGGAAAAGTTTTTGCCCGCGGTTCTGCCGATGATAAGGGGCAATTTTATATGCATGTGAAAGCATTGGAAACAATGGTTAAGACCAATACACTTGTAACCAATATTAAATTTTTGATCGAAGGTGAAGAAGAAGTTGGATCGCCAAACCTGGGCAAATTTGTATCTGATAATAAAGAAAAACTAAAAGCCGATGTGATCCTGATCAGCGACAGTTCCATGTTAAGCATGGAAAATCCATCGCTTGATACCGGTGTTCGCGGGCTTAGTTATATAGAAGTGGAAGTTACCGGTGCAAACCGCGATTTGCACAGTGGAACTTATGGAGGTGCCGTTGCAAACCCGATCACTATCCTGGCCCAAATGATAGCCAGTTGTCACGATGAAAACAATCATATAACCATACCTGGTTTTTATGATGATGTAACTGTTGCCACTGATAAAGAAAGGGAACTTTTGAATGCCGCTCCATACGATGAAAAAGAGTATATGGATGAATTGGGAGTGAAAGAATTATGGGGCGAAAAAGGATATACTACCTATGAAAGAACCGGCATTCGTCCAACACTGGAAATAAATGGAATATGGGGTGGCTATACAGGTGAAGGTGCAAAAACAGTTCTTCCTTCCAAAGCATATGCAAAAATTTCTGCCAGGCTGGTACCTAACCAATCATCAGAAAAAATCACCAATATTTTATTGAATTACTTCAAATCCATAGCGCCTGCATCAGTAACCGTTGAAGCGGAATTGCATCACGGCGGAGAACCTTACATGACGCCTATTGACAGCAAAGGTTATAAAGCCGCATCAAAAGCAGTGGAAACCACTTTTGGTAAAACACCTATACCTGTACGTGGTGGAGGCAGTATTCCTATTTGCTCCCTGCTTGAAAAAGAATTGAACACTAAAATTATTTTTATGGG
>CAMPGG010000166.1 GCA_946885335.1 uncultured Chitinophagaceae bacterium | reverse complement strand
TCTATTTATGAGAAAATTCTTCCTCATCCTCTTTGTAAGTATTCTACTTATTGCAGGTGGTTTTATTGTTTGGAAATATTTTTATGTTTTTGGCGATGGTGTCAAAACGGGCTACCTGAACTACGCGGTGAAGAAAGGCGATCTTTTTAAGACCTATGAAGGTAAGTTGATACAGGAAGGCATCCGCAGCAGAACGGCAGGGAGTATTGAATCGTACGAGTTTGAATTTTCAGTGGTAAATGAAAGAATATATGATACGTTAAAGTTGCACAGCGGAAAGATCTTCGATCTTCATTATAAGGAATACCATGGCGTGGTGCCCTGGCGGGGAAATACCCGTTATATCGTAGACAGTATCATCGCCATGAGAAACCGGGATGTTTATTAACGGCCGGCATATACCAGGAACATAGCAGGTTTCTTATGAATATCCGGAACCTGCCGGCTCCATTCCTTAATCGTTTTTGTTTTGATCCATTCATCAGGGCCGGTTAAATTAACGGCAATGCATAACCGTGTTCCGGGTTGGCAGTTTTGTATAATGGATTCCAGCACCTGGTTATTGCGATAAGGCGTTTCAATAAACATTTGTGTGCAGTTAGCAGATTGTGAATCTTTTTCAAGAGCCCGAATAGCCGTAACCCGGTTATTTTTTTCTATGGGTAAATAACCCATAAACCGAAAACACTGGCCATTCATACCACTGGCCATCAGGGCTAATAAAATAGAACTTGGACCAACCAAAGGTTTTACGATTGCATCATGGAGTTGGGCTTGTTCAACTAATAATTGCCCCGGATCCGCAATAGCCGGGCAACCTGCTTCACTGATGATCCCGATATTTTTACCTTCTTTTAAATAGCGGATAAAATTTTGTTTTACTGTTTCTTCGGCTTTATGAATAGCTATCCATGCATAATCATCGATCACCATTTCTTTCCAAAGTTGTTTAAGATAGCGACGGGCAGTTCTTTCATTCTCCACAAAAAATACCTGGCAATCTTTTACAGCATCCAGTATATAATCAGGAATTGTTTTTAAACCATCCTCATGCAACAAAGAAGGAACCAGGTAAACAGTACTTTTAGCGGTCATAGTTAAAGTTCTTTAACCTTGTATAAACTTAATGTAGCTGCAATTACAGCGTAAGAAGGTGCCAGCATCCAACCGGCAACAGGAATACCATGCATTAAATAAAACACAATTCCATTGCCGATGGCCAAGCCTTTATGCTGACTAATGAATTTTATACT
Organism: uncultured Chitinophagaceae bacterium; assembly: GCA_946885335.1. Next base: position 6,211 of record CAMPGG010000166.1, on the reverse strand, counting down.
TTGCGAAGGAGAAAGTTTTTGTCTTTCACAACTATAATCCAGCATTGAAAATCCTAAATAATAACATTCCACAAATAATGCAATCAGCGGACTTATCCAACCTATAACTGGTACTAAACTCAGTATGAGTAATGAAATGATATAAACCAATTGCCAAATAGTGTTTCTTAAAGCAAGCCTGATTCCCCGCCAGATATCTTTCAAAAATTGTTTCATGTTGAAAGGCATATCCTTGCCTTCCAGGATCGATTCCGTTTTTTCACTTAAATAAGCAAACAAAGGTGAACCGATGATCAGGAATATGTATTTGAAAAGCGAAAAATAAAAGAACATCAACACCAGCCATAAAATAATTCCGGCAAACGTAAAGAAGAAACCGATCCAGGAATTCTGGAATTGCTGTACATAGTTTTGCAACCCGGTAACTTCAGTTAAGTATTCAATAACACCTGTAGCTGATCTGCCAAAAAAATACATGCTGACAACAAACATCACCATATAAATAAAACCCGGTATGAGTATCCATTTCCAGAGTTTATTATTTTTAATAAAATGATGGGCTTGTGAATAGGATTGGAGGGCTATGACAATTTCTTTCAGCAATAGATAATTTTGGGTAAATATAAACAAGTGTTTGCAATGGTCAATACAGTCTGGGTGTAAGTGAAAATGCAATAATTCAAAAAATAAAAATGTACAAATACCTTAGTGGTTTTGATAGAAAATTGCCAGGAAAAAGCATTTAATATTATTTATGTTGAAAAAACTCGGAACTGAATTTTATATACGCAACAATGTGCTGGATATATCGAAAGATCTGCTGGGAAAAATATTAGTCACACATCTTAGTGGCAAAACAACCAGCGGCCGCATTGTAGAATGTGAAGCTTATGCAGGCGAAATTGATAATGCATCACATGCATCAGGTGGCAGGCGAACGCCCCGAACTGAAATTATGTTTGGGCATGGAGGTACTGCATATATTTATTTGTGCTATGGCATTCATCACATGTTTAATGTGGTAACCAATGAAAAGGGAATTCCGCATGCCATTTTAATAAGAGCATTGGAACCTATTGAAGGTATTGATACCATGTTGGAACGTACCGGCAAAGAAAAACCTGATGCTTCACTCACCCGCGGACCGGGGAATGTAGGAAAAGCATTGGGATTGCATAGCAGTATGACGGGCTATTCTTTGCAAAGCGATGAAATTTTTATTGCGGATGATGGTTTCCGTTATCCTGGTGAAATGATCAAAGCTTCTCCGCGAATCGGTGTGGATTATGCAGGTGATCATGCCCGTTGGCCTTTCCGTTTTTACATTGCCGGGCATGCGAATGTGAGTGGAAAACCGAGGAAATAAGTAAAAAGTAAAAAGTTAAAAGTTAAAAGTAAAAAGTGAGTGTAACGTCCTGAAATTGATGAGAAGACCCAATTACCAATTCCAAATCCCGAATTCCAAATTCCTGATTCCCAATCCCAGATTCCTAAAACTTAGGACAGTACATGATCTTGCGACTTGGATCGCTTGCCTTCTTGGTATAAATGATAGAGATTTCAGTTCCGCCTCTTGACTGGCTTCCTGGCCTGAGGTCAGAAATATTTACATCATAAGTAGCGCCGATGCGAAAGCTATTGAATTCAAGTCCAACATAAGGAATAATGGCATCTCCCAAACGGAACCAGCTACCCATATAAACATTGGTAGGATTTTCTTCATCTCCATTTAAATTCAAAGCATACGCACCACCGATCATTGTATTGGTAGCTTTTTGCTGCATACTGTGATTGGCTGCAAAATGAATGGAATTATTTACACCGACTGGTATGCGCCCACCTCCCTGGAAAGTAACCCTGGATCCCAGGAAATATTCTTTGCCCTGGAAACTTTCTTTGGGTTTATTAATGTGATACATGGAAGCACCGAGGTAAATATTATTATAACCATCCGTAGTTCCATTATAAAATATACCGGCATTCATATCAAAATAAGCAACATTAACCTGGTTGCCTGAAAATGTTTCTCCGGTAGAACCTGTAAATCCAAATGGAGTTAACTGGTCCTCGAAAGTCAGTTTTAAAACATCCAGTCTTTTACTTGAATATACACCCTGGAAACCTACACCTAATTGATGGTAACCATTTTCATCCAATCCTTTATGGTATGCAACTGACACGGCTGCATAATTATTTTGCAAGGCGCCCTGGTTGCCTGATTTATCGGTAAAAGCCATGATACCAATACCAAACTGGTCGGTCTCCGGAATGCTGTTTTTTAAAATACCAAAATCGAGTGAAAGAGTTGAAGTGGTATATGCATTATTGAAGGCGGGCCACTGGTTACGATAGTTTCCCGCTACACGGAAATCACCATCAAATTTGCCGGTCAATGCAGGGTTCAACGTAAGTGGAGAAGCAAAAAATTGAGAAAAATTCGGGTCTTGCGCAACCACACTAAAAGCTAACATCACGGTAACCGAAAGGGTAAATATTTTTTTCATTCGCAGGGATGATGAGCGACTAAATTACAAAAATCAGGGAAAGGGAAAAAGTTAATTGCAACATTTAAATTTGAATCTTTACGCCATAAGCTAAATCCCCTGCATCCCCTAATCCTGGTACTATATAACCCTTAGCGGTTAGCTCATCATCAATATCTCCACACCAGATAGTGACACCCGGATCTTCCCTGATAACGTATTCAATACCGACTGTGCATGCAATGGCTGCAACAATATGAATTTCACGGGGATTACCTTCTGCTTTCAGGTAATGAATGGTCTTTACAAGCGATGCACCGGTTGCCAGCATAGGATCAGAAATGATCAGGATCCGGTCCTCTAACTCAGGACATGAAACATAATCCAGGCTGATTTCAAAGCTGCCATCTTTCTGGTGTTTGCGATAAGCAGAAATAAAAGCATTATCCGCCTTATCAAAATAATTTAATAAACCATTATGTAATGGGATGCCGGCTCTTAAAATAGTTGCCAGGACAGGTTGTTCTTTGATTATTTTACAAGTGGCGCTGCCCAATGGAGTTTCCACTTCTTTTTCTACAAATGCTAATTTCTTACTGATCTCGTAGGCCGCTACTTCGCCAATTCTTTCAAGGTTTCTTCTAAAACGCTGCCTGTCTTTTTGAATTTCTTCGTCTCTCAATTCACTCATCCAATTACTTACAAGAGAATGTTGCTGGCTTAGGTTAATGATCATGCTGGCAGGTTAATGGTTAAACAGATTTATTTTTCAAGTATCTTTCGGCAGTTGCCTGTTGTGTAATTTGCTTCGCAAATCTAACTTTTAATATTCAAACCTGTCTGGGGTAAAGCTTTAATTTATGACATATAAAGTGATTGGTTTAATGAGTGGCAGTTCACTTGATGGACTGGATATTGTTTTTGCCGAACTGGTATTTGACGGTAAAAAATGGCAATATGAGATATTGGTGGCGGATTGCCTTCCTTATTCAGATGAATGGATAACCAAATTGCGGGATGCCATCAATTTAAATGCATCCGATTATATGTTGTTGCATGCCGCATATGGACATTACCTTGGACAGCAGGTTAATCAATTTATTGAAACCAATAACCTGCATTATAAAGTTGCTTTAATCGCATCTCATGGTCATACCACTTTTCATGATCCCGCAAACAAAATGACGGCCCAATTGGGTGATGGTGCAGCTATTGCAGCTGTTACACAACTGCCAGTTGTATCAGACCTGCGGGCGCTGGATGTGGCATTTGGTGGCCAGGGTGCACCGATCGTTCCTATTGGTGAAAAATTACTGCTGGGTGATCATGCGTTTTTCCTTAACCTCGGTGGCATCGCCAATATTTCTTTTAATAAAGATGATGAATACCTGGCTTTTGATGTATGTCCCGCCAACAGGGTTTTGAATTTGTTATCGGCTGATGCCGGGAAACTTTTTGATGAAGGAGGACAGCTGGCAGCATCCGGAAATATCAACCAGTCATTGCTCGTAAAATTAAATGCGTTAGAATATTATCGTCAGCCATTTCCTAAATCGTTGGCTAATGATTTTGGAACAAATATTATTTACCCAATTATTAAAGATAGCGGGTGTTCCATACCGGATGCGTTGCGTACAATGACAGAACATATCGCTTTGCAGGTTAAAAAATCGGTTGAGGAATTATTAACCAATGAGCCAGCACAAAACAAATCGTTGCTCGCAACAGGTGGTGGTGCCCATAATCATTTTTTAATTGAAAGAATACAGGATCATTTAAAAGCATCAAATATTGATGTTGTTATTCCCGATAAGCAATTGATTAATTACAAAGAAGCTTTGGTAATGGCATTGATCGGCGTATTACGCTGGCGCCAGGAATACAATGTATTGCACACTGTTACAGGTGCCAGCAGAGATAGTATTGGAGGTGCTTTGTGGATTGGTCAGCAAGCCTGATAAGCATTCGTTTATTTAACACGGGTTTGCTTGACCTGGATATTCCTAAATTTTTATTTATCCTTATGTTTGTAAGGATTGAATTTTTTTCAATCTTCTATTGATTTGCTATAAAAAATAATGTGTACTCATGATAAAATATTTATTGCCTGTTGTTGCATCACTGATGTTCTTTAACGCTTTTTCCCAGGAAAAGAAAGACACAAAAAAATGGGATGTAAATAATCCCGGCGGACCTCATAAAGAAGTATCCTTCACCGTTAGTGAAGGAACCTGGATGAACCTGGATCTTTCTCCCGATGGAAAGGAAATCATTTTCGATTTGCTGGGTGACATTTATTCCATACCTGCGACAGGTGGTAACGCCAAAGTTTTACGCCAGGGATTGGCTTTTGAAGTACAACCCCGCTTTAGCCCCAACGGCAAACAAATATTATTTACATCCGATGCAGGTGGTGGTGATAATCTCTGGATCATGGACAGGGATGGTAAAAATGCCAAACAGGTTACCAAAGAAACTTTCCGGTTATTGAACAATGGGGTTTGGATGCCCGATGGCCAGTATGTTGTAGCAAGAAAACATTTTACTTCCGGTCGTTCACTGGGCGCAGGTGAATTATGGATGTATCATACCAGTGGTGGAAATGGTTTACAACTGACTGCCCGTAAAAATGATCAGCAGGATCTGAACGAACCGGTCGTATCGCCCGATGGCAGGTATATTTATTACAGCGAAGACATGTATCCCGGCGGATTTTTTCAATACAATAAAGATCCCAATAACCAGATTTTTGTTATTAAGCGATATGATACAAAAAAGGGAACGATTGAAACTGTTACCGGCGGTCCCGGAGGAGCTGTTCGTCCGCAGATATCACCTGATGGCAATACATTGTCTTTTATCAAAAGAGTTCGCACCCAATCCGTATTATTTTTACGCAATTTAAAAACAGGAGAAGAATGGCCGGTTTATGATAAGCTATCAAAAGATCAGCAGGAAGCATGGACCATTTTTGGCAGCTATACCGGTTATGCATGGTCGCCGGATAATCAGTCCATTTATATCTGGGCCAATGGTAAGATCATGAAAGTGGATATTAACAAAGCTAACAGCGCAGTTGAAATTCCATTTGTTGCGAATGTAAAACAATCCGTTGCTGATGTAGTTCGGTTTAAGCAGGAAATCAATCCTGCTACATTTAAAGTAAACGTTATCCGCCAGGCTATCACCTCACCTGATGGAAAATGGCTGGTTTTTAATGCTGTTGGCTATTTATGGAAAAAGCAATTACCTAACGGTAAACCACAACGCATTACCAATGGAACTGATTTTGAATTTGAACCCGCATTTTCCAAAGATGGGAAAATGATCGTTTACACTACCTGGAATGACCAGGATGCCGGAAGCATTTATGTGGTGAATGTTAACGGTAATGCAAAGCCGAAAAAAATATCAGAAGTCAAAGGTATTTACAGGGTACCTGCATTTTCAAATGATGGTAAAATGATCGTTTACCGCAGGGAAGGAGGAAGCAATGTTTTAGGTCCGGCATATACTGCTGAACCTGGTATTTATATTATGCCAGCAGATGGCGGTGAAGAAAAATTGGTAAACAACCGGGGTGATTTCCCGGTATTTAATACAATTGGTGATCGCATTTATTACCAGCTTGGTGGTGGCATGAACCGGACTTTTGCCAGCAGCAACCTGGAAGGCAATGAAGAACGTATTCATTTGAAAAGCACCTATGGCAGCCAATTCACACTATC
>CAMPGG010000165.1 GCA_946885335.1 uncultured Chitinophagaceae bacterium | reverse complement strand
ATAACATCAATACCAGCCGCATCAAAAATGCCCGCAAATGAATAATCGTAAGCGGTGATCATAGAAATCTTTTCACCATTACTTTTCATTTTCTGAAGCGTATTGGTGGTAATGCGTTTTACTTCTTTATTTACTGACATAAGAGGTTTTTGAAGTTTCGCCGGGCTGGCTGGTTATTTCATTATATAAGGATTGAATAAGGCCATCCGCCAAACCAATTTTAGGAACATAAATTTCTTCCGCATCGGCCCAACGCATTACGTTTACATATATCAACAGGGCAGGGACCAATACATCCGCCCGATCTTCTCTTAAACGATACATGGAAATTCTTTGCGCCAATGAAAGATTGCTGAATTCTTTGTAATAATCTCTCAATAATTGAAGGGATAGGGGCTTGCCTTCTTTTCGTTTTGATAAGGAAAAAACTTTATTGATATTTCCCCCGGAACCAATGGCTGTAACATGGTGGTAACCGGTGGTGTTTTTCCTGATGAAATCTTTCATATCGTCCCATTCTTTTTCGGAAACCTGGTTTTTTAATAAACGGATCGTACCGATGTTGAAAGATTCTTTAAAAATCAATTTGCCATCACTGAAATAAGTCAGTTCCGTGCTACCGCCACCTACATCAATATAAAGATAACTGTCCTCATCATTCATGTTTTCGGCAATATGATTATCATAAATGAATGAAGCTTCATCTTTACCGGATATAACGGTAATGGTTATGCCCGTTTCAGCTTCTATGCGGTCAATGATCTCTTTGGCGTTGGTTGCATCCCGCATGGCTGAGGTGGCACATGCTTTAAAATCTTTTACTTCATATACATCCAGTAAAAACTTATAAGCTTTGATTGTTTTAATAAACATTTCAATTTTATCTTCTGAAATATTTCCATTTTCAAAAACATCAAAACCCAATCGCAAGGGAACACGAACCAGGGATAATTTATTAAATTCAGGTTTGTCCTGGTTACTCATTCTTACTTCAGAAATCAATAACCGGGCGGCATTACTTCCAATATCAATGGCTGCTAATCTCACTTTCTATCAAAGTTTTTTTAAAGAGGTAATGGTAAGTTTCAATTTGTGAACGCACTCTTTCATTTTGATACGAGTTAACATATTCGTTACTCAGGTTGTTATCCAATAAACGTGCTTTTACATTATCACTTAACTGTATGTTCAGGATATCTTTAAGTTCTTCTTTTAAATCTTCTTCCAAAACCGGGATGGTTGCTTCTACCCGGTGATCAAGATTTCGAACCATCCAGTCTGCCGAAGATATATAAACTTTCTCTTTACCATCATTGTGAAATACCCATATCCTGGCATGTTCCAGGTATTCATCCACAATGCTGATTGCCGTAACAGGCTTTTTATATTTTTTACTTTGCGAGAACATGCAAAAAATACCGCGGATAACTAATTTTAGTTCTACTCCCGCACGGGCAGCTTCTGTCAGTTTTAATATTAATTGCTCATCAGAAAGTGAGTTCATCTTCAATGTAATCGAAGCTGGTCTTTTATTATTTGCATGTTTGATTTCAGTGTTAATCAGTTTCAGTATTTCCTTGCGGGCACTAACCGGACTTGGTATCAGCGTTTTACATTCTTTTAAAAATTGGGTGCCTGCTTTGTGATTCTCCAGGTAATTAAACATCCGGTTTACGTCTGCCATAATATTGCGCTGCGATGTTAACATGCAATGATCCGCATAAATTTTGGCTGTTTTTTCATTCAGGTTTCCTGTACTTACAAAACCATAATGCGTAGTGTGTTCATTGATCCTTTTTTTAATGAGGCAGATTTTCGCATGTACTTTCATGTTAGGCGGACCGATGATCACTTTTACACCTTCATCTTCCAGCCTGTCTTTCCATTCAAGGTTTGCTTCTTCATCAAACCGGGCCCTGAGTTCCAAAACAACCACTACCAGTTTGCCATTTCTAACGGCATTGATCAGGGCATTAATGATTTTAGACTGGCTGGCCAACCTGTAACAGGTTATTTTAATAGTTGTAACATCCGGATCAATAGCCGATTCTCTCAGCAGGTCTATCACAGGGTTAAATGAGTGATAAGGAAAATGAAGCATCACATCCTTCTGCAGTACGATATCAGTTACCCGTAAACCTTCAGTGAACAGTGGATGATCGAATGGTTTACGGCGTTCACTTTTATGCCTGAAAATATGTTCAGGGAAATCCATAAAATGCCTGAAGTTGTGAATGCGACCACCAGGAATCAGGTTATCTCTCCGGGTGAGATTCATTCTTCTGATCAGGTATTCCAAAAGTCCTGCATCCATTTCCCGGTCATAAACCATGCGAACGGGTTTTCCTTTTCTTCGGTTCTTTAAACTTTTTTGCAATTTTTGAATGACCGAAGTGGAAATATCTGTATCCATATCCAGTTCCGCATCCCGGGTTACTTTAAATATGTGCGACTTGTATTGATCGTAACCAAAAAATGAAAATATCTGCGGAAGGTTATACCTGATAATATCTTCTACCAGAATGATATGATGTTCACCTTGCGGCGAAGGCAATAAAATAAATCTTCCTGTAACCCGGGTAGGCACTTCAATCAATGCATATTTTCTTTTTAAAGCACTGTCTTTTTTCCACATCACCACGCCCAGGAAAATAGACTTATCCCGCAGCAAAGGAAATGTTGGAATACTTTCAACCATCAACGGAATAATATTGGGACTTACTTCTTCATCATAAAAATCAGTAACAAATTCTTTTTGTTCTTCATTGAGTTGTTCTTCTGTTACCAGGAATATATTTTCCTGCTCCATTTCTACAACGATGTTTTCCCAGATCCGGGTAAATTCAGCCATCTGGTTTAAAACCGTTGTTTGAATATCTTCTAAGATCTTTTCCGGTTCATCTTCCAAATGCATATTGGCTTTATTGCCAAGCCGGGTCATTCGTTTTAATGCAGCTACCCGAACACGAAAAAATTCATCCATATTATTTGAATGGATGCCCAGGAAACGTATCCGTTCATGGAGGGGAACGGTGGGATCGGCAGCTTCCTGTAAAACCCTTGCATTAAAAGACAGCCAGCTAAGATCTCTTACAATTGTTTTATGTTTTGTGGTGACCATATTTTAGGTAATTATCAAATCTTACGAGGTTATAAACTTTTCTCCTTATATACAAAAAAGCATGCCCTCATTTTTTTGCCCGTTCAATAATGCTGGTGGTAGAAAACCCTTCGAGAATTGGATTGATGACGACTCTTCCTCCCGCCGCAATAACTTCACCGGCGCCGGCAATTTCATTAACCCGGTAATCGCCTCCTTTAACCATCACATCTGGTAATAGTGCTTTAACAAGGTTTAACGGGGTGTCTTCCTCAAAAATAATAACAGCATCAACCATTACCAATGAAGCCAAAACAATGGCTCTTGATTCCTGCGGGTTAACCGGCCTTCCGGGTCCTTTTAATCTTTCAACAGATTTATCGCTGTTTAATCCTACAATTAAATAATCCGCTTCAGAAGCGGCTTTGGTTAATGAAAATATATGTCCCTGGTGAAGAATATCAAAACAACCATTGGTGAAAGCAAACGTTTTTCCAAAATATTTCCATTGAAAAATTAATTTTTGCAGATCAGTTAATGTGAAAATCTTTTGTTGAATTAATTCAGACGCTTTCATTTTTTCTGTTTTTATTGTATGAGGCTATCAATGCAAGACAAATTACACCCACTACCAGGATGATAACTGTTTGTGCCGACCATAATAACCAACCCAGCGCTTTTCCTGTGCTGGGACTCACCTGGTAAAGACCCATTAACTTTTCTATCAGCCATGGGTAAGCGCCAATACCTCCGGGAGTAACGATCATGCCTACGCTACCGATTGCTAATGTCGCCAGCCCTGCACCAATCCCCAGGTGATCGGTTTCTTTTAATGCATACAACCCGGCAGTTGAACTTAACAAGTACATAGCCCAGATGAAAATAGTATGCAGCAAAAAGGCCATCTTGTTTTTGATAAACCGGAAACTGTTTAACCCGAGCCAAATACCATAGATCACATTTTTGATCTTAAATATAAAATCAAGGTGGCCAAACCTTTTTAATAAAAATGAAATTACAGATATGATTGCGACGATGGAAATCAAAAAGACCACTATTTTTAAAATAGAGATGTTGCCGGTTTGATCGCTGAAGAAGGATTGAAAAAGAGAATAAGTATAGTCACCAATAACATCGCCTTCCATCAATAACGCGAAAATAAAAACGATCACCAGGCATAAGGCGTCAAATGCTCTTTCTACAACGATAGTACCGATCAATTTATCAGCCCTCACATTTTCATAACGGGAAAGGAGTGTGCATTTTACCACTTCACCAAGGCGGGGAACCCCGGCATTAACAAGATAACCGATCATTACCGCGGAAAATGTATTGAAAGTGGATGGTTTATAACCCAATGGTTCCATTAAAATTTTCCAGCGTAATGCACGGCTCAGGTGACTTAAAATCAACAATAAAATTACAGGGATAAATATCCAGTGACGGGCATTGACAACAGCATTTTTAATGCTTTCCCATTGTTCCTGGTTTACATCTTTAATTGTGAGCCAGACAAATAATACGCCCAGTAAAAAGAAGAAGGTGTACTGGAATATGGTGATGATCTTTTTTTTCATTCAGGAAATAAAGCCGGTTGAATTTATCAACACAATTTAAGACCGTTAGTTTAAAACTGTTTTCAAAACAGCTAAACCTACACCTTATTTCCTTCTTTTGGAAAAACAAGCCAGGGTTTAAAATCTTTTGCTTTTTCAAAATCCATCAAGGCATAAGAAATAATTACGATCACATCTCCTGTCATTCCCCGGCGGGCAGCAGGCCCATTCAGGCAACAAATACCGGAACCTCTTTTACCGGTAATAACATATGTTTCCAGTCTTTCACCATTATTCACATTCACCACCTGTACTTTTTCATTTTCAATAATATTGGCAGCGTCCATCATATCTTCATCAAGGGTTAAACTGCCAACATAATGAAGGTTTGCTTCTGTGATCACAGCACGATGGATCTTAGATTTCAGGATCTGTATTTGCATAAGCGGGCAAAGGTAAATATTCTGAAGTATTTGAAAATCAATCCTGGTTTAGTAACATGTTATCAATCAGTCTTACTTCGTCGTAAGTGGCGGCAGTTAAAGCTACCAATGAACGTCCATGCAGGTATGCTGTTAAAATTTCAAGGCTGTCTGCATCTGCAACTGCGAGGTAATCCAATTCAAAATTCTTTTGCATTAATATTTCCCGGGCTTCATTTAAAATATTTTCGACCGGGCCGGGCTTCAAATGGTTTTTAATATGCGTCAAAGCAAGGTAAATACCATCGGCATTTTGGCGAGCTTCCTGGCTGATGCGCCTGTTCCTGCTGCTCATGGCCAGTCCATCGGGTTCGCGGAGGGTTGGGCAGATTTCAACTTTTATCTTTTCATACAAACCCATTTGTTTAATCAATAATGTTATGATCTTACATTGCTGGTAATCTTTTTGTCCCAGGTATAAATGATCGGGCATAACAATTTTTAACAATTTTTCCATAACCTGGCAAACACCCTGGAAATGCCCCGGGCGATAGGCTCCCTCCAAAATTGAACCCAGGTAACCCAACTCATAATGGGTATCGTTTTCAAAGCCATCAGGATAAATTTCGTTTACTGATGGTAGAAAAAGGGCTTCACAGCCTGCCTTCTCCAGCAATAAAATATCCTGGTCTACGGTTACCGGGTATTGCCTGAAATCCTTTATATCATTGAATTGTGTGGGATTGACAAAAATGCTGCAAACAGGAATGTCTCCATTATCAAGAGACTGTTTAATTAAAGAAATATGTCCTTCATGCAAGGCTCCCATGGTAGGAATAAAGCCGATTTGCAAGCCTTTTTTCTTTTGATCAGACAGGTAGAGGCGAAGTGTTGAAGCCGTTTTAATAAGGATCATAATGAAGCAGAATTCGTTTGGTATGATGCAATAAGGTGCGAAATAAGGATAAAATTGGTTACCTTCGCCAACCTAAAAATAAGGCTCACCAAATTGTGATACATGTCTGCAAAGAAAAGAATTTTATTTATTGCGAATGAAATGTCTCCATACCTGGAGTTGACTGAGTTCTCGGAAATAGTGAATAAACTGGCGATACGTTCGAATGACACAGGGTTTGAGGTAAGGTGTATTATGCCCCGTTTCGGCACCATTAATGAAAGGAGACATCGTTTACACGAGGTTGTAAGATTGTCTGGTATTAATGTTTCAGTCGATAATGAAGATCTTCCATTACAAATTAAAGTAGCTTCTTTACCTAATGCCAGGTTGCAGGTTTATTTTTTGGATAATGAAGATCTTTTTAAAAGAAAATATATTCTGCACGATGAAAATGATAAATGGTTTGAGGATAATGGCCTGAGAACGATTTTCTTTTGTAAAGGTGCCTTAGAAACAGTAAAGAAATTTGGATGGCCCCCGGATGTTATTCATTGCAGCGGCTGGATGTCAGGATTAATTCCCGCTTATCTGAAAACTGTTTATAAGAAAGAGCCGGTTTTCTCCCATAGTAAAATTGTTTACACAATTGGTCAAAACACATTCAAAGAAAAGCTTGGCAGTGATTTCGTAAAAAAAGCTTTGATCCATACTTCAATAAAGGAAAAGGATTTGGAGGCATATAAAGAAGGTACCAACACCGCTATGTTTAAGGGTGCCGCAACTTATGCCGATGCCATTACTTTTGGTGCTGAAAAAACAGATAAAACATTGGTTGATGCGTTTTCCAAAGTGAGAGGAAAGAAGACTTTACCATATAACGCAGAATCAGATTTAACAGACTATTTACAGTTGTATAGCGACCTTGCCGACAAGTAAATTGAACCTTGTTTAATTTTTATTTTAACTACAATCTATTAACCATCATTTTTAATAAGTATTTGTGAAGAACAAATTTTCTGTCCTGCAGACCGGCATTTTATTTCTCAGCTTTATCCTCGTTCTTTCATCCTGTTCTAAAATCAATGATGCAACCACATTAGGTGGCGACCTGATCCCAGCAGTAGACAATATTTCAACATTTGATACAATACTTGAAGTAGAAACTTATAATGGTATTTTTTCAATTCTTGATGATTCAACCCGTTCAACAGTATCGCTGATCAATTATTTAGGGGAGATCAACGACGATCCATTATTTGGAAAAACCAAGGCTACTATTTTTGCTGGTTTTTCTCCAACAGTTTATCCTTTCCGCTTCGATGCTGCCAGTGATAAAATCTTTATCGATTCTGTCGTATTGGTAATGAATTATCGCGGAACTTATGGCGACAGTACTTTACCTCATACTGTGAATGTTTACAATATTGAACCCTTAAGTATTTTTAGGTCAGATACTTCTTACCTGATCAGGGAAAGACCTTTTCCTATGCAAGGTA
>CAMPGG010000164.1 GCA_946885335.1 uncultured Chitinophagaceae bacterium | reverse complement strand
TGAACGTTTAGTTGTTGAGATGTTTAGTTGTTTAGGATGACAGTGAATTATTCAATTCCTATCAACATATCAACCAATCAACTAATTCCCAATATACCAACCTGCCTGCCGGCAGGCAGGTTCCTAATTCCTGAACTTATCAACCCTTCAACTAATCAACCAACCCCCAACTCATTTCCCCGTTTTTCTCATCTTTCAATATTATACCGATCTCAGCCAGTTGGTTGCGGATTTTATCTGATGTGGCCCAGTCCTTTTTTTCGCGGGCCTGTTTGCGTAAGTTTATTAAAACCTGCAAAACGCCATTCAACTTTTCTCCATCTGCAAGGGTTTCCGTTTTTAGTCCCAATATATCTTCTACATACACTTTCATTTTCTGCTGAAGGATTTTTAAAGTGGTATTATACAAAGAATCAACGGGTATGTTTTTATCTTTTAATGAATTAATAACGGGAACCAGTTCGAACATATTAGCCAGCACTTTCGCTGTACTGAAATCATCATTAATATATTCATCAAATTCGTTTAACAGCTTGATCACTTTTTCATCCAGTTCCTGGTTTATGTTTCCCGGCTGTCCATCATCGTTAGTGATATTCATTTTCTGAAGCCATTCATAGGCTTCCATTAAACGCTTCAATCCTTTTTCAGCAGCCAGCAGGGCATCATTGCCAAAATCAAGCGTACTTCTGTAGTGTGTTTGCAGTATAAAAAACCGCACGGTCATGGGCGAGTAAGCTTTTTCCAGCAGAGGATGATCACCTGTAAACAATTCGGTCAGCCTGATAACATTGTTATAGCTTTTACCCATTTTACGACCGTTAATCGTGATCATATTATTATGCATCCAATAACGGACGGGGGAAACATGATTGCAAATGGTACTTTGCGCAATTTCGCTTTCATGATGTGGAAACTGCAGATCCATACCACCTCCATGAATATCAAACTGTGCACCCAAATATTTGGTAGCCATCGCAGAGCATTCAATATGCCATCCCGGGAAACCTTCGCCCCAGGGGCTTTTCCAGCGCATGATATGTTCTGCCGGTGCAGCTTTCCACAGTGCGAAATCAGCTTTATTTCTTTTTTCTTCCTGCCCTTCCAGTTCCCTGGTCGTTTCAAGCATATCTTCAATCACCCGGCCACTCAGTTTACCATAATCATATCCTGCTGCATATTTTTTTACATCAAAATACACACTGCCATTTATTTCATATGCATAACCTGCTTTAATTAATGTTTCGATCATATTGATCTGCTCCACGATGTGGCCGGTGGCTGTGGGTTCTATCGATGGCGGCAAGCAATTGAATTGATCCATGGCCCAGTGATACAGGTTGGTGTATTTCTGTACCAGTTCCATGGGTTCCAATTTTTCGAGCACCGCTTTTTTTGAAATTTTATCTTCCGCTTCCCGACCTTCTTCTTCAAAGTGACCTGCATCCGTGATGTTACGCACATAGCGAACTTTATATCCCAGGTGCATGAGATACCTGTATACAACATCGAATGTAATATATGGACGTGCATGCCCTAAATGACTTTCCCCGCTAACAGTAGGACCGCATACATACATGCCGGCATGACCGGGTGTTATACTTTCAAAAACTTCCTTTTTCCTGGTTAATGAATTGTAAACTTTGAGATCGCTCATAAATGCTGGTTATGCCCGCAGGCTTCCTTTAAAATGAATCGCAAAAATAAGTGATATAGCCCCAGTTATTTTGTTAATACAAAATCGTTTTGGGCAATTATTTTTTTAATTCTAAATCAGCAACCAACAGGTAATGATCTGAGTAATTTTTTACTTCCCGGTTAAACTGGCGGATCTTAAAATGATCCGTTGCAAAAATATAATCGATCCTTAAAGTGGGTGATAAGGAAGAAAAAGTGCGGCCCACACCAAATCCTTTTTCCAGGAAGGCATCCTGCATTGTTCCCCTGGTTGTAAAATAAGCGTAAGAATTGGGTACATCATTCAGATCAGCACAAAAAACAACGGGATATGGAGCATCATTCAACAATGTTTTTACCATGTCAGCCTGTGTACCCCGATAAATGACTCCCCATTTTAATTTAGAAAAAATGCTGCGGGAATTTTGAAGGATGCTGTCTTGCTGACGGGTGATCTCATCGATTTTTTCATAATCCTCCTGCTTAAATTGAACGGATTGAAAATGGGTGGAATAAAATCGAATGGTATCCCTACCTATTTTTATATCAGCATGTATCAGTGCTTCGGGAATAGTTGGCCGGGGATAATGAACCACACCATTGCTGATGATAGGATACCGGGAAAAAATGATGGAACTGTAAAACAAACGATTACCATCTTCCCTGAAATCAAAATAAAAATATTTATAACCGAGGTTCTTTTGAATGTAAGCTATGTTGTCATAATATTCTGGCTTGGTGGAGGTCTGAAATTCCTGTAAGCAAACAACATCCGCATCCTGCTGCTTTAACAATTCCATCATTTTCAAACGGGTTTGACTTCCCTTATTATTATTCCTGCTTAACTCAATAAACCTGGCAACATTCCATGAAGCCACCCGGATATGTTTGGGATCTTTTGTAAAATTATATTCACTGATAGGGTTAGCGGCAAAAAAAACGCTGATACTTTTCCATCCGATCAATAATGGAATAAGACAGATCAATGCATATTTTGGTTGAAAGATCAACCAGAAAAAAAACATAAGAACAAGGGAAATTAATAATCCTGCAAACCCAAGTCCCAACAGCGAAACAAACCAATACTTATCCGGGTGCAGGTAAGGTGCAAGGCATGATAACAAAAAAAGCAATGCTATAAAAACATTGATTGCAACCAGTACCTTAATAGTAAAGCGGCGGATCTTGCTGGGCATCCATGCAATTTAATCACTTTTAAAAGGAATAAGAAGTTTCCGGCAAGTGTGATTAATAAAATTTTAAGATTTTTTATTCAAAGGTTTATAATTCATTTTTTGAACAGGACGGTCAGTTGGTATTTCTGTTAATGGTTCACAAAGTTTTGCATGCAAAAACATTTCTTGCGGTAGTTGCTGGTATAAATGTGTTCCTTCTGTTTTCCATTGCAGCATTTCATCGCTCACTTCTTTAACTATTCTCGAAGGATTTCCTACAACAACGGAACGTGCAGGGATTATCTCTCCTTGCTTTATAAAAGTTAATGCACCTACAATACATTCATCACCCAAATCCACTTCATCCATGATCACCGCATTCATACCAACCAAACAATTTTTACCGATGGTTGCACCATGAATTACCGCACCATGACCAATATGCGCAGCTTCTTTCAAAAACACTGTAACGCCGGGAAACATATGAATGATACAGTTTTCCTGCACATTGCATCCATCTTCAATAATGATAGCTCCCCAGTCGCCCCGAAGCATGGCGCCAGGACCGATGTAAACATCTTTGCCGATAATTACATTGCCTGTAACTACCGCCTGCGGATGAACGAAAGATGATGAATGTACAACCGGCCTGAAGCCGTCAAATTCATAAAACATACCCATACTTTCGTTCAAAAATGACGAATTTATTTGAGAGTGAATTATGTACCCTCAACTGGTTGGGCTTTAACCCGCGGTCCCCGGTTAATTCTTTGAATTACCCGCACCAATAAAAAGATAATTAAACCGGTTCCTAATAAACCTACTGCAATGGCGGCTCCCTCTGATCCCGAACAGGAAATTTCGCAGGATAGTCCTGCCAGCAATAATAATAATCCCGCAGCAATAATAACGGACAGGATAATGAGCGCCGTTTTTTCTCCTTTGGTAGATTCCTTATAGTGTTTGCGAAACTCCTTCCACTTATTTTTAAGTTTCTTTTTTAATTCTTTTTTGGAAAATGGTTTTTTAGATGTTGCTTTTGCTTCTTCTTTTGGGTGAATGCTGGCAGGTGTATTTACCGATTGACTGGAAGGAATTGAAAACGTTGTAGCATATGCGCCTGTAAAGCTGGTATAAGAAGTTTTATTCAACAGGTTGCCACCATAAACAATGAATAAAAAAGTTGAAACAGCCAGTGCCAGGTCAGCCGTTTTTTGTTGGCGATAAAAATTTTTGTAGCTGTGTTTTCTTTCTTTGGATGGATACATTAATACTCCTGCAAACAATAATCCGATGGGCAGGTAAATAAATAAAGTTGTAAGAACAATATTTGCGGAAAAGAGTAGATCACCTAAAAATAAACCTAACAGGTTTATAACAATATATAACAAACCAATCAGGAGGCGGGTAAGCATAATATGCCTGCGTGCCCAGGTTGAAATTTTTCTCATAAGCTTGTTTTGAAAGTTAGAAATGGTTTGGAAAGTCTGCTTTCCTAAATTTAATCTAATTCTTTCAATAACATTTAAATGGAAATCATTCCAAATTCCAAAGGGTGTCTTTTCGAAAAACCACTCCTTTAAAAAGTGCAACCAGCTCCTGGTTTTCATTTTCAACCCGTACCAGGTAATTGGCTATCCGGTTACTACAACTTACTTCTTCAGCAGTTGCAATAATTGTATCTCCTTCTTTTAAGGGTTTGATGTGTGATATAGAAGTTTCAACCGATACGGCATGCTTACCATGACTGTTTGATGCAAAGGCCAGCGCACTATCAGCTAATGAATAAGTGATGCCGCCATGTGCAATACCGAATCCATTGCACATTTCACCCCGGATGATCATCTTTAAACGACAATAGCCTTCCTTCTCCTCCATTCTTTGAACGCCTAACCATTGTGAGAAATAATCCTTTTCCAACATTTGGTCAATGATGCGGGCAACTTTATTTTTCAAGTCATAAATTATTTTCCGTTAAAAACAGGTTTACGTTTTTCCATAAAAGCCGCAATACCTTCCTTGTAGTCGTGGGTTTCAGAAGCCAATTGCTGCAATTTGTCCTCCAGTTTTAATTGCTCATCAAGCGGATTGGTAAAAGATAACTGCAGTGCCTCCTTCGTATAGGCCAGGCCGGTAGTAGGCATTTGGGCTAATTTTTTTGCAATAGAAAAAGCGTTATCTGAAAATTCATCATCCTCAAAACATTTATAGATCATACCTAACCTTTCCGCTTCTTCGGCACTTACTTTTTCACCCAACATCATCAGGGCGCTGGCTTTTTGCCAGCCAATTAACCGGGGTAAAAAATAGGTTCCACCACTATCCGGTATCAAACCGATCTTTGAAAATGCCTGGATGAAAGAGGCAGATTTAGCAGCTGCAACCAGATCGCAGCAAAGCGCAATATTGGCCCCGGCCCCAGCAGCCACACCATTTACGGCAGCTATAACCGGTTTTTTAAGAGCCCTGATTTTGGTGATCACCGGGTTAAAATGTTCAGCCAAAATTTTATTGGTTGATGGCGGATTGGGACCCGTCAATTCTTCAATGTCCTGCCCGGCAGAAAATGCCTTACCCGACCCCGTTATATAAACCGAACGTATTTCTTCTGAATGGCAGTTATCCAGTATCGTTTGCAGGTTCAAAGCCATTTCACCATTAAAAGAATTTAATTTTTCTGGCCTGTTGAATGTTATACATCCTACTCCTTCCCTTAACTCAAATAATACAGAAGACATTCAAATAAATTTTAAGCATGCTGGAATAGTAAACACCAAATATTCTACATCACTCCATTATAAATATTTTGTTTTGCCGGGAACAGCAACAGGATAGTATCCATAATTATCAGGCAAAACAGGTGGCGCGGCGTTAAAATCAAATTCTTTAGGCATGATGCTGATACCCGAATCCAATAATTTTTCCGCATCCAAAACCTGGCCCGAATAAGTTGCCATTCTACCCATAATGGCGGACAAAGTACTGTAAGCGCCGATCTCCGCATCTGCAAATTTGTACTGGTTTTTAGCAACGGCTGCAAATAATTCATCATGCTCCGTCTGGTATGGATTCCTGTCTTTCTTTTTATCAAATTGAAAAAGCGTTTTACCCTTTGGGTCTTTGATCATGGCTGCATCTCCATATATTTTACCCTTTGTACCAATCAGCAATTCATCAACCTTACTCATGGTTCCTGGAATATGGCGACACTGACTATTAAGAATGGTACCATCTGCATAATGATATTCAACAAAATGATGATCAAAAATTTCTCCATGATCTTTCCCGTTACGAACCTGCCGGCCACCAAGCCCCTGTGCTTTTATTGGGTAGGCGCCCTTAAACCAATTGATCACATCTATATTATGAATATGTTGCTCCACGATATGATCGCCACAAAGCCAGTTAAAATAATACCAGTTACGCATCTGGTATTCCATTTCTGTTTGATTATATTTTCGTGGTTTAACCCAAACACCATCACTGTTCCACCAGGCTTGTGCAGAAGTTATATCACCAATGAGATGTTTATTTTCATATAGTGCCCGGTAAGAATCCTGGTAACGACGTTGCAAACCAACCACCACGTTTAATTTTTTTTGTTTGGCTGATGCTGCGGCCTGTAATACTTTTTGTATGCCTGCCGGATCAACTGCCACGGGCTTTTCCATGAATACATGTTTGCCATGATTAATGCAGGATTCGAAATGATAAGGTCTGAAACCGGGAGGTGTTGCAAGGATAACTACATCGGCTAAAGGAATGGCTTTTTCGTATGCATCAAAGCCGACAAATTTTCTTGCTTCGGGAACATCCACACGATCCTTTACACTGCCATCCATTCCCCAGTCAGACAGATCATCTGCTGATAACGTTTTATAACAATTATCCAGCCTGTCCCGAAAAGCATCGGCCAATGCAACTACTTTTACATTTTGTTTGCTCAATAAAGCCTGTAATGCCGCACCGGTGCCACGTCCACCGCAACCAACAACAGCTACCTTAATGACTTTATCATCTTCAGAAAAAAAATTGGCTTTCGAAATAACAGGCATGGCAAGGATACCACCACCGATGATGCCGGCATTTTTTACAAATTCACGACGCGAAGTTTTCTCATTCATAATAGTCAGTTTTATTATTTACCAAGATGTAATTTAAAAAATGATTCAATGGCATCGGGAGATGGTTGTTCAACCGGCCGTACAATCCGAAAACCAATAAATGGAGCATCTGTATTCCACCATTTACTTTTTGGTATTTGCGGATCACGTTGGTTCCATTTTAATTCCGATTTAATCCTGTTTGCGGATCTTAATGCTGCAGCATCATCCAGGTAACTGCCACCTTTTATGGTCCGTGGATGTTTTTTATCCGGTTGCAATACAGGGTTGTTTTTTTCTGATTTCATTTGTTCAAAATAATTTGCATCATACTGATCCAAGGTCCACTCAGCAACATTTCCATACATATCATACAAATTCCATTGATTAGGTTTCAGTAAACCAACTTCATGGTATTTACCATCACTGTTTTTTTTATACCATGCAAAATCAGGTAAATTTTTTTCATCATCACCAAAAAAATAGGCAGTTGCTGATCCGGCTTTTGCCGCATACTCCCATTCCGCTTC
>CAMPGG010000163.1 GCA_946885335.1 uncultured Chitinophagaceae bacterium | reverse complement strand
ATATAGAATAATAAATATTTTTTCATTATTCAGTACAGCTCAGGTCACAAAAGAAAAAAGAGTCGTCTAAATTTAATTTTAGATTGAAGAATTTTTTGATTCATCAAAGCAAATAATTTAGTTATGCCAATCGATTGCTTAAAGAGAAAACACTTTCTCATTTTCTTATTTTTTATTGCATGTACTTTTTGTCTGAGTAATCAGGCATTCTCCCAAAATCCTGTTACAGGTAAATTGATAGATTCGGCAAGTAGCTCGCCCATTTCGGGTGCCACGGTAAATGTACTGGGCACCAGTGTTTCTGTTGAAACAGATTCAGATGGCGGATTTTCAATTATTGCCAAACAGGGAGATATATTAGCATTTAGTCATGTTGGTTTTAATCCCATCACTGTAACTGTTGAAGGATTCGAGCCCCTGATTGTAAGAATGTTGGCGGTATCGCAAGAATTATCTGATGTTGTTGTGATAGGATATGGGCAGCAAAAAAAAGTTAGTGTAGTTGCTGCAATTTCCACAATAAACGCAAAGGGCTTATTGCAGACACCAGCTTCCAATATAGGGATTGCACTGGCGGGAAGATTACCAGGACTAAGTGTATTACAGCGTTCAGGTGTTCCTGGTGGAGAGCAGTTAGAGTTTTATATCCGTGGACGAAGTACTGTAAACGGACAGCAACCATTAATATTAGTGGACGGAGTGCAGCGGGATTTTATGGCACTAGACCCTCGCGAGGTTGAATCTATATCAATTCTGAAAGATGCCTCTGCAACTGCTGTTTATGGTGTACGTGGCGCAAACGGAGTAATCATGATCACAACACGCCGCGGTCACATTGGGAAGCCAATAATTGAAGTTACCATGGAACAATCCTGGCAATCTCCTACACGCTTGCCGAAAATGACAAGCGCATTTGATTATGCAATTTTGCGAAATCAGGTAGAAACACAAAATGGACGACAACCCATTTATGATGATGTGGCATTGGAACATTACAGAACGGGAGATTTCCAGGAACTATATCCGACAAGGAATTTTGTAAAGGAATTTATGAAAGATGCTTTTCCTATGCGTAGAACCAATGTAACTGTAAGTGGTGGTTCTGAGAAGATGCGATATTTCACTACTGTAGGCTATCTGTTTCAGGAAGGTATTTTCAAAACTGAAAAGTTTTCTGAATATGATTATAGCCCTAATTCAAAAGCTAATCGCGCAAATTTCCGTTCGAATTTTGATATCGATATTAACTCTTCATTAAAAATGTTCCTGAATATCAGTGGATATATGCAGAAGAAAAACGATCCTGTAGTTGTACCATTTAATGGTGCATACCTCAATGATGTGAATGCTTACTCCATTGTGATTGGTTCATTGATTCAAACACCCAGCAACTTCCACAATGATAAAACGCCGGATGGAGAAGTCCTTTCCACTCCGCTCAAAGGAGGGAATATTAACAATGTACCTTACGGGATGTTGAATAGATCTGGTTTTCGAAATACAATGACCAACCAGGTTACAGCCACTTTAGGTGTAGAGCAAAAACTTGATTTTATAACAAAAGGAATGTCTGCAAGGGTAATCGCTTCTTATGATGCCACTGCTATTAATCAACAAATTCGTCAAAGGTCTTATCAGCTGTATGAAGCAAAAAGAGATCCGGTTAATCAGGATTCAGTAATTTACCAACCCACCGGCACAAACACTAACAGTACTTTGTCTGACGCACAGTCACAATCACAATGGAACCTGTTAAATATTGATGCATCATTGAATTATAATCGTTCATTTGGTCCGCATAGTGTATCTGGTATGGTGCTGTTTAATCGTTATCAGCGGGTAGTGAATATTGAACTTCCTTACAATTATGTTGGTTTGGTTGGACGTGCCACGTATGGCTATAAAAATAGGTACCTGGGTGAAGTAAATTTCGGATACAACGGATCTGAACAATTTGCACCGGGCCATAAAATGGGATTTTTCCCTTCATTGTCTGTTGGTTGGGTTGCTTCTAATGAAGACTTTATAAATGATGCTTTACCCTGGTTATCGTTTGCTAAGATTCGTGCATCTTATGGTCAAGTAGGAAATGATAATATGAACGGAGCCCGTTTTGCTTTTCTCACATTATGGAACGGTAGTTATGAGTCCCAGATCGGGAATGATCAATTAGTATGGGAAAAAGCAAATAAATATAATGTTGGATTGGAAACACGCCTGTTTAATAATTTCAGTTTTGATGCAGATGTATTTTATGAAAGACGTAATAACATATTAATATCTGCTACAGGGTTAGTGCCAACAGGTATGTTTGGAACAGGTGGTGTATTTAACTCAGGTATTATACCAAAAATAAATGCAGGTGAAATTGAGAACAAAGGTTTTGAACTGACGGCTGGCTATCAGAAAAGTTTCAGGAAAGATTTCCGTATGGACGTCAGGTTGAATGGCGCATTTAATCGAAACAATGTTCTTAATATGAGTGAAGTTTTATTGCCGGAAGGATATGCTTACCGTTTGCGTAGTACCGGATATCCTATCGGACAGCCGTTTGGTTATGCAACAGATGGCTTCTTTAATTCACAAAAGGAAATAGATGACTGGTACGATCAATCAGGGATCGGGTCTTTGCCAAAAGTCGGTGACCTGAAATATAAAGACATAAATGGTGATGGTATTATTTCAGAAGAAGACCAGATGCCAATCGGACATCCTGAAATGCCTGAATGGACATTCGGAGGTGCTCTTAGTCTGCGATATAAAAATTTCGATTTTAGTATGATGTGGCAGGGAGTGGCTAACAGGAGTTATTTATTGGTTGGCCAACGCATTTGGGAGACTTATAATTTTAACGAATGGCATAAAGAAGCCTGGACTCAGGAGCGTTTCGATGCAGGATTACCCATCACATATCCACGGCTGGATCCAGGAAGTGGTGCAAGTAAACAGGTATCTGATTTCTGGTATGCCGATGGTAGCTATATACGCTTAAGGAATCTGGAAGTTGGATATTCAATCCCAGAGAAATTGTCAGGAAAAATAGGGGCATCGGGAGTGCGCATTTATGCGAATGGCCTAAATCTACTCACATTTGACAAATACCCCGTAAAATACCAGGATCCAGAACAAAATAACGAATTACTGTATCCGGTTTTCAAAGCCTATAATGTTGGGCTAAATGTGACATTTTAATTTTCACCCAGAAATTTCGACAATCATGAAAAAGATATGTTTATCCTTTATCATAGCACTGAGCTTTATATTTTTAAATAGTTGTGAAAAGGTTTTGGAAAAAACACCAGATGGCCAGACAACGATTGATAAGGTTCTTAATAATTACAATAGAAGTAAAGGTCTTATAGATGTTGTATATGGAGAAGTATACCAGGCACGCGACCAGATATCTTTCGTAATGAATCCTATTGAAACATTAACCGATAATGCATTCTGGGCCGCAAACTATAATTCATATGATTGGCATAATGGATCGTTGTCATTATCTAATCCAGTGATAAATTGGCCTTGGGAATCGCCCAGTGAACAGTTATGGCCGGATTTCTGGCGGGGCATCAGGCTCGCTAATAATGCGATAAAATATTTGCCTCAATCAACTGCTATTACGGAGCAGGAACGGGATACATGGATAGCAGAAGCACGTATTATGCGCTGTTGGTATTATCTGAATTTGTTAGAGTTCTATGGACCGATGCCTTGGGTAGAAGAACCATTTGACGCAACCTTTACTGGGTATAATGATTTGGTACGTCCAACCTATGATGAAATCGCAACAAAAATTGAAACAGAGTTACTTGATGTGATTAATTCAAGGATTCTACCGGATAGACAAACTCCTCAGGATGCGCGTCGTGTCGACAATGGAATTGCTTATGCCATTCGTGCACGTGTATTACTCTATAATGCAAGCCCGCTAAACAATCCTGAAAATGACAGGAATAAATGGCAAAGGGCAGCTGATGCCGCACAGGATGTAATTGATTTACCATCCTACCAATTGGTTAGTATGTCTGATTATAAAAAGCTATTCATTGGTGCGTTCTCAACGCCTGTAAGCGAGATCATTTGGCGGGCATGGGAGGACAACTCGCATATAAATAATACAAATGGTGTAAATGTTGGAAGTTATCCATTTGCCAGCATTAACAACATGTGGAATTGCGGTGAATCTCCGACCCAGGAACTGGTAGACTGTTTTGAAATGACCAATGGTGCTTTACCTGTAACTTATAATGATGCCAGCCGGGAAAGTGTTACGATAACGCCTGGTGCTGCAGCCCTCGGATACAGTGAAGAAACAGGGGGTGATCCATATGCAAACCGGGATGCAAGATTCTATATAAATATTCTTTACAATGGTGCTAATTATGGTGTTCCTTATAATTGTACGGAGCCATATATTATCGAAACTTTTGTAGGTGGACGAAACGGTTTTAATGATGTGATTTCTCAGGAAACTCAGCGTTCATGTACTGGTTATTATAGTCGTAAAGACAAACAAATCAAATATTGGGGGCCTGGTGGTAGTTCAGGACACGAACCAACCCACTGGGTATTCTTCAGACTTGCTGAGTTTTATTTACAAAAAGCCGAAGCTTTATTAGAGCTTGATGATCTCAATGGAGCCATGACCGCATTGAATGTTATAAGACAAAGAGCTTTACAACCCCAAATACAGCAAGTTCCGGATTTTGTAGGTTCGAAAGAATTTATTCGGGATCGCATCCGTAACGAACGCAGAGTGGAGTTTTGCCTTGAAGGACAATATCGATTCCATGACCAGCGCCGCTGGAAAATATTAAATGAAACCAATCAATTTATTACCGGTATGCGGATTACAAAAGGTGGTGATGGTAAGTTCAGCTACCAAAGAAAGAAGATCCGCGATTACCAATCTTATCAGGATAAATACCTTGTAATGCCGATTCCATTGGAGGATGCTAAAAAAATGACGGGCATGTTGCAACCTCAACCTTGGCGATAGAAATTAAAATCATTTAATAAATTCTTAATTGTATATGAAAAAAATACTCTATTCAATTTTTCTGATGTTTCTCGTCCCCGCGGGAATAATCAGTTGCAAAAAGGACAAGCCTGATGCGCCTGAACCAGTGGAAGGGTTGAAAGCACTCCCAGGGAGAAATCGTGCAGAAGTAATTTTTGAAGTGCCCAATGATGCAAGATCAGGTAAAGTTTTTTATGGCAATGGCAACTTTAAAGTGTTTACGGTAAATGATCCATCTGTCCTGCAAAACGTCATTGTAGAAGGATTGTCTGAACAGGAACAAACTCTCAGAGTAATAACAATGAATGAAGATTCAATTGTTTCTAACCCAAGAGCCGTTAAGGTAAATGTATATGGATCCAATTATGAAAATGGATTGAAGCCAAGAAAATGGGCTGACCAGGTAACGAATTCAGCAACTTCATTGCAATTTCTATTTAATGATGCAGTGGCAGGTGAATCCGGTGTAAGAGTAGTGTTTACAAATACGTCAGGTGCTAAAGACAGTGTATTAATGTCTAGTACACTGAATGCGATAGAAGTTAATAATATTGATACCACGAAACCCTATTATTATTATTCCATTCACAAACCAGAGCCGGATGCTATTGATGATTTCTTTTCAACATCAGTGGACCTGAAAACTGCCCTGATGCTGGATTTTAAGAAGGCAGGTTGGACTATTGCCGGGGTTTCTGGAGAGGAAACAGGGTATGACGCTGACAACATTATAGATAATAACATTAATACTTCATGGCATTCTCAGGCAAGTGGTGCATTTCCACACTGGATAACAATAGATATGGGCAGCCCCAAGTTCATTGATGGATTCTATTATATCAATTACCCGGGAAATGGCAACGGTGCTCAGAATGTCAAATTTGAATTGAGCAATGACAACACTAATTGGACTACAGTCCTTCAAACAGAAGTTGGCGAAAGTTATTTGCGCCAACATTTGGAGCTTTCACAAACAGTGGTTGGCAGATATTTAAAAGTAAGTGTTCTGAGTTCAAGAAATCCAGGAGCTACCCAGACAGAATTTGCAGAGATTGATGCTTACAATATTCAAAACGTTAGTGCCGACAATGGTTATCTCACAAGTTCACCTGTAGCACTTGTGAACGCAAAAGCCCCTTTTACAGGTGATGGCTCCAATCCGTTCCCTGCACTGGGCGCTTATAGAATGCAAAAAGTAGCAGGTTGGACACATAGTTCCAATGCAGTCGTCAGTTATGATAATAACGGAACCGCCTTTAGCCTTTTTATTGCACCAGTTTGGGGGCTAGGGCCGGTAACCAATGGGAAAGTGCACCAAACTATTAATCTTGAACCGGGACACTACCTGTTGAAAATACATGCTGGTGGAGCTGTAGGTCCTGCTGACGTTTATGGGGTGGTTTCCAGCGGAACCTCTTTACCTGATTATACATCCGTTGCATCAGCAGCTAACACAATTAAGTATGTAGACCTGGTGGAAAATCAAAATAAAAAAAATGAACTACTGATTATTGTAACAGATGAAATGCCTGTTAATATCGGTGTTGTTTACAATTTACGTGATCAATATGGAGCCACAGGTACACCATGGACTTCATTTAATTTAAATGCATTTGAACTGTCTAAAATAGAATAAACTGTCGTCAGAATAATTTGGTACAATCACAAAGAACTAAACTTTAAGGAGTTTTATTGGACGGTTTTTGTTATACAATCCGGTGGAAAATTGAACAGTTATGAAAACGAAAGTTGTAATAATAGTAGTTTTATTTTTTCTTTTACCAGCATTTGTGGTTGTGGAAGGTAATATAGTTAAAGCAGAGGGTGGCGATAAAAAAATACTTACTAATAATTACAAAGTTCTTCAAAGTTTAATCAATGTAAACGTATCAACGACAATCTCAAAAGAGAAAAATGCGCTATTATATGAAAAACAGTTAAACAACAGCCATTCAATTCCGGAATTAATAACGAATGGTGTTGGTATTTACAATGCAGAAGGGTTGAACGTAACGGGAAAGAATAATATCGTTAAGCTGGATAAGTTTTATGCCCTTGCTGAACGAAAAGTACAATACGTTTTAAAATTTTCAGCAGATGCTAAAGCCATATTTCGCAGCAGCGAAGGTGATTTTAGTGCATTCATTGATTTACCAAATAAACGCATTTCCATTGCTACAAATCCTGCCAAAGAAACGGCAGCGAATTTTTTACAGGCAAATCGGGAGTACCTGGTTGAAGTATTTCATATATACCAGCAGTCAATACTGCGAATAGTTGATTTACAAACTAAAGAAGCAGTTGAGGTAGCAGCTGTTAATGATGGCCAGGGTGGAGCAGGTCAGGGCGTTTTGCAGCCTGGTTTCGGTGTTGGAATGCAATGGGATAAGTATTGTTTTGGATTAACAAGTGGTTCTTTCATGCTGGTTAAAAAAATATCTGTTTTTGCACTGAAGAAAAAGGTAAAATTATT
>CAMPGG010000162.1 GCA_946885335.1 uncultured Chitinophagaceae bacterium | reverse complement strand
GAAACCATTGCTTATGACCGCGATCTCAATTTAACGGATATGCTTTTCCGTTATGGTGTCAGGATCAACCCCGATCTTATCATGGATTTGCAATGCGATTTTATGCCATTTGCAGTAGGAGGTAGTCCTGAAAACCCGCAATATGAATTTTTGCGCTGGAATTATTATCCTGTATTTGTATCAAACAATAATCATTTGATCAATAAAAATATTGGCCCTGTTGCCGGTCGATTTGTGAATTCAATTGACACGGTGCAGGCTGCAGGTATTAATAAAACAATATTGCTTTCATCATCAGCCAATTCCCGAACCATTACAACACCTGCGCTGATCAGCCTGAATGAAAATCGAAACACGCCAGAAGATGCTCTTTTCAATAAGGCAAATATCCCGGCAGCTGTATTGTTAGAAGGATCATTTAAATCATTATATAGAAGCAGGGCGGGTAAATCAATTACCGACAGTCTTGCCATGATGGGAGTTCCTTTCAGGGATTCTTCTCTGCCCGCTAAAATGATCATTGCAGGCGATGCGGACATTGTTCTCAATGATGTTTCAACCAAAGATGGTCCACTCCCCATGGGAATTAATTTGTTCAATATTGGTTCCCAGTATGAATACCAGTTTGCTAACCGCGAATTTTTAATGAACTGTCTTGAATACCTGACCAATAAACCGGAGATCATCGCTGTCCGCAACAAGGATATGGTTTTAAGATTATTGGATGGTGAAAAAGTGAAATCGCAAAGAACCTTATGGCAATTTTTAAATATAGGCTTGCCGGTTTTGCTGGTCATTTTGATTGGGTGGATCTATCAACAACTGCGTCGCAGGCAGTATACAGCCTAAAACTTATCTTCCTTTTTAAGGATTGACCCATTGGTCTAAGTATCTTTGCAACCTTAATTTTACTGGATGAACACTACGCAGATAACGTATTTGGTTTTTGGAATCGTTTTATTTTTAGCCATCATTGTCGATCTTGGTTTATTTACAAAAAAAGATAAAAAAGTCAGTTTAAAAGATGCACTCTGGACCAGTTTATTCTGGATTGCATTAGGTCTTGCTTTTGGAATTTTTGTTTGGTTTGAAAAAGGCCCGGCTACCGGCCTCGAATATTTCAGTGCTTATCTCATGGAGAAGAGCCTGAGTATTGATAATATTTTTGTCTTCATTATTATCTTCTCCGCGTTTTCCGTTAAAGAAAAATTTTTCGGCAGGGTTTTGTTTATGGGGATTTTGATGGCCATTATTTTCCGCATTGTTTTTATTACGGTAGGTGTGGCTTTGGTTGATCGTTTTCATTGGATACTTTACGTTTTCGGCGCATTCCTGGTTTATACCGGTATAAAAATCTTTAAGTCCACCGAAGAGGAAGAATTTGATCCTAAAAAAAGTAAGGTCTACCTGTTTTTAAAACGATTTCTTCCACTCGTTCCACACGATGGAAATGGAAAATATCTTGTGAGGGAAAAAGGACGACCTGCGTATACAACTTTATTTGTTGTTGTAATTATGCTTGCCGCTATAGATATTGTTTTTGCGGTTGATAGTATTCCTGCCGTCATGGGCATTTCCCGCGATAAACTCGTTATCTATACTTCTAACATATTTGCCATTCTTGGTTTGCGGCCACTTTTCTTTTTGTTGCGTGGAGCCGTTACCAAGTTCGATTACCTCCCGCAGGGTATCGCCATTGTCCTTGTATTTATCGGTATCAAAATGCTGGGCGAAAATTGGATCAATCAATGGCTTGATAAAACCGACCAGGTTTTTATTTCCCTGGCTGTAATATTATTTTGCCTGGGTGGTTCCATCTTCTATTCTATTTTTATGAAGAAAAAAGGTGTACCGGAAGATGTAGTGGATGAATCTGTTTCCTAAAATATTTACCCCAACATATTGATCCATTCTCTTAAAAATATTGCCCGAATTGTAGGTGCCGGGGTTATAGATTTGGATGCCGGTATTTCCCAACTATTAACTGACAGCAGGAAGATTATTACACCTGCTGAAACAATTTTCTTTGCCTTACAGGGCCCGCGAAGAGACGGGCATGATTTCATTCCATTGCTTTATGAAAAAGGTGTTCGGTTTTTTGTAGTTAGTAAAAAATGGGATGATTCTCTTTTCCCGCATGCTGTTTTTTTGCAGGTTGACAATACACTTGATGCTTTGCAAAAAGTTGCTGCCGAACATCGCGGTCATTTTCATTACCCGGTTATTGGGATAACCGGCAGCAATGGAAAAACTATCGTAAAAGAGTGGCTTTGGCAAGTGTTATCACCCGACTTTAAAATTGTTAGAAGCCCAAAAAGTTATAATTCACAGATCGGTGTGCCATTAAGTGTATGGCAGATGAATGATCAGCATAACCTTGCCATCTTTGAAGCCGGTATTTCTTTACCGGGTGAGATGGATAAATTACAGGCTATCATTCAACCTACCATTGGGATAATTACAAATATTGGTGAAGCGCATAGCCGCGGATTCAAGGATCAGCAACAGAAAACAACTGAAAAGCTAAAGCTGTTTCAACAGGCAGAAGTCATTATTTATAGTAATGATCAACCTATTGTAAAGCAGGCCATTCAACAAATGCGGGATAAAGACCGGCAAAAGTTTTTTAGCTGGGGCAGAGGAAGTGAAAATACTTTGTCTATAACAAGTATCAGTAAACGAAAAGCTGCTACCCTAATTATTGCCCGGTACCAGGATCAATTGATTGAAACTGAAATTCCGTTTACCGATGATGCTTCCGTGGAAAATGCCATTGCTTGCTGGTGTGTTTGCTTATACCTAAATATTCCCGCACAAAACATTCATCAAAGAATGAAGGCTTTGCAAGCCGTTAATATGCGGCTTGAATTTAAAAATGGGTTGAACAATTGTACCATCATCAATGACAGTTACAGTGCGGATTTAAGTTCATTAAATATTGCGCTTGATTTTTTAGAGCAGCAGGGAAGACGTGAAAAAAAGACTGTTATACTTTCTGATCTTTTCCAATCTGGTCTTTCTGACGCTGATCTGTATGCGCAGGTTGCCAGGTTATTATCTGGTCATCAGGTTGACCGGGTTATAGGTATTGGCCCGGCTATTTCAAAATACCTGGACCCGTTATTGAATAAAACAGATAGCCAGGTGAAGCCTGTGTTTTTTAATAGTGTAGAAGATTTTAAAAATGATTTCAGGCAGGGATTATTTAAAGATGAAACCATACTGGTAAAAGGTGCCAGGGTTTTTCAATTTGAGAAGATCGTTCGGCTGCTGGAAGAAAAAGTTCACCAAACAGTTTTGGAAATTGACCTGAAAGCACTGGCAAATAACTTAAACCAGTTTCGACAGCGCCTGCTACCAGGAACCCGGATCATGGCTATGGTAAAAGCTTTTGCTTATGGCAGCGGTGGAGTGGAAATTGCCAGTGTATTGCAATACCATAAAGTGGATTATTTATGCGTGGCTTATGCGGATGAAGGCGTTACATTAAGGCAGGCGGGCATTCAATTGCCTATCATGGTTTTGAATGTGGAAGAAAATTCTTTTGATGCTCTGGTTTCACAAAATCTTGAACCGGTAATATTTTCTGTTCCGCTTTTGAAATCATTCAATCGATACCTGGATATGCAGGGTCTTAATGACTGGCCCATTCATTTAGAAATTGAAACAGGAATGAACCGGCTTGGTTTCAGCATCGATGAATTATCGGATTTAAAATTCCATTTGCAGCAACCATTTGTAAAAGTGAAAAGTATTTTTAGTCACCTGGCTTCCAGCGAGGATGCTGAGGAGGAT
Source organism: uncultured Chitinophagaceae bacterium (assembly GCA_946885335.1). The sequence continues at coordinate 3,698 of CAMPGG010000162.1, read as the reverse complement.
GAATTTACCGCTAAACAATATGCGCTTTTTAAAACCGCAGAAACCATGATATCATCGTATCTGCATTATCCTTTCTTAAAACATTTATCCAATACATCGGCAGTAATTCGTCACCCTGAATTACAATTGGATATGGTTAGGTTAGGCATTGGCATGTATGGAGTAGATCCGACAAACGATCCCGGCCTGCAACTGGAAACAGTAGCAACATTGCGATCGACCATCGCCCAAATAAAAAGAGTAAAAGCTGGTGAAACGGTGGGATATAATCGCAAAGGAAAAGTTGACAAAGAATCGCTGATTGCAACTGTGCGTATCGGTTATGCGGATGGGTATCCAAGACGATTAGGAAATGGAGCCGGGAGTATGCTTGTCAATGGCCAATTGGCACCTGTAATTGGAACAGTTTGTATGGACATGACCATGATCAATATTACCCATATCAACGGGATAAATGAAGGGGACGATGTGATCATTTTTGGTAAAGGATTACCTGTTCAACAGCTGGCTCAATGGGCTGAAACAATTCCCTATGAGTTGATGACAGGCATTTCAGAACGTGTTCAACGTGTTTATTTTGAAGAATAAGTCACTTTCTTTTTTATGATTTCCCTCCCTTTATCTCTTGGCTGTTCTGCCTATATTTGCTGACCCAAAAAATTGTATTAGTGAAGCTTAGAAATGTATTTCTCATCATATTATTGATCCTTATTGTTGACCAGGCCTTTAAAATCTGGATAAAGACCGGGTTTACTTTTGGTCCTGTTATGAATGTGATGGGTCTTGAATGGTTCCAGTTATATTTTATTGAGAATGAAGGAATGGCCTGGGGTTGGAAGATTGGTGGTGAATGGGGCAAAATGATCCTGACTTTATTCCGGTTAGCCGCCGTTATTTTCGGTACCTGGTACCTGGGCAGAATTGTGGCTCAGAAATATCACCGCGGATTTATTATTTGTGCCGCTTTGATCTATGCTGGTGCTTTAGGGAATTTAATAGACAGTATGTTTTATGGTTTGATCTTTTCCGAAACGGATTACCATACGGTTGCTACCATGTTTCCTGAACAGGGATATGCAGGCTTTCTTCATGGTAAAGTAGTAGACATGTTGTATTTCCCCATTATCCGTTCAACATATCCTTCCTGGGTACCTATTGTAGGTGGAAATGAATTTGAATTTTTCAGCCCTGTTTTTAATATTGCGGATGCTTCTATTTCAATCGGTGTAATAACGCTGCTGATATTTCAAAAGCGATTTTTTCATAAGGAAGAGCCGGTAATTACCTCAAAACCTGTAGAAACTAATTCAGAAGTTTCTGATAAAGTGCAGGTTTCCTGATCTGCTATTCATAATTATTGAACCAGCCAATATCCCATTGGTGTGCCTGTAAAACCGTATCGGGTTCTTTGGCTGCTAATTTTATTCTTGCTGGTATAACATCCAATGCTGGTAAAACTTTTAGGCAGATGCCATTTGCTGAACGGCTTACTTTTAATTTTGAAGTGGATGTTCCTCCAATGACACTCAATGGATAAGCGCTAAAATGGAAAACGGGGCTTGTGTTGTTTTTCATAGTACTTTGATGGTTTAGACAGGGCCTGGGTAAAAGTACAAACGTTAAAAATCCGGGTTTATTGAGCTTTTTGGACTGACCCCCATTAAAAAAGAAGGCATTGAGCCTTCTTAATCTATATTCATCCTGATAAAAATTATCTTTTACTTGTCCGTTTTGCCTACCATTTGAGATGGGATTACCCATTCATCAAACTGTTCCGGCGTAACATAACCTGTTTTTACAGCCATTTCTTTTAAAGTGGTTCCTTCTTTATGTGCTCTTTGCGCAATTTCAGCTGCTTTATAATAACCAATTCGTGTATTCAGCGCCGTTACCAGCATCAGCGAATTGTCAACATGCTTTTTAATATTGGCTTCGATAGCTTCAATACCTGTGGCACATTTATCATTAAAACTCACACAACCTTCTCCCAGCAACCTGGCGCTGTGTAAAAAATTATAAATCATCATTGGTTTAAAAACATTCAGTTCAAAATGCCCTGTTGCGCCGCCAATACTGATAGCCACATCATTACCCATTACCTGTGCAGCGATCATGGTCAGTGCCTCGCACTGTGTTGGGTTTACTTTGCCCGGCATGATGGATGATCCGGGCTCATTGTCTGGTATATGAATTTCGCCTATGCCTGACCGTGGTCCGGAAGAAAGCATACGAATATCATTTGCAATCTTCATCAGGCTAACGGCAACTGTTTTTAAAGCGCCATGCGATTCCACAATGGCATCATGCGCAGCCAAAGCTTCAAATTTATTGGCTGCTGAAACAAATGGAAGACCGGTTAATCTGGCAATATGACCAGCCACATTTTCTGAATAATTTTCAGGTGTATTGATTCCTGTACCTACAGCTGTTCCGCCCAGTGCCAGTTCTGATAAATGTGCAAGCGTATTTTTAATAGCTTTTAATCCATGGTCTAACTGGCTCACATAGCCGCTGAATTCCTGTCCCAGTGTGAGGGGAGTGGCATCCATAAAATGGGTTCGTCCTATTTTGACCACATGCATGAATTCTTTACTTTTTGCAGCCAATGTATCTCTCAGTTTTTCAATCCCGGGTATGGTATTCTCCACCAGCATTTTATAAGCGGCTATATGCATCGCTGTTGGAAATGTATCGTTGGACGATTGAGATTTATTGACATCATCATTGGGATGAAGAAATTTTTCTTTGTCTGTTAAATGGCCGCCATTCAATACATGCCCCCGGTAAGCCACAACCTCGTTCATATTCATATTACTTTGTGTACCGCTGCCCGTTTGCCAAACAACAAGGGGAAAATATTCGCGGTGCTGTCCTTCAATGATTTCATCACAGACTTTACCGATCATATCCGCTTTTTCTTTTGCTAACACGCCTGCTTCAAGATTGGTAATTGCCGCGGCTTTTTTTAAATAAGCGAACGCTTCAATGATCTCTTTAGGCATCCGGTTTATATCCTGTGCAATTTTGAAGTTTTCAATGCTGCGTTGTGTTTGGGCTCCATATAAGGCTTCTGAAGGTACTTGTACCTCACCCATGGTATCTTTTTCTATTCTGTAACTCATATTGGGGAATGATTTTTAAAAATGCGAAATTAACCCAATTGATATTATTCTTAGCTGATTTGCATTAGGTAGCTCGGATACAGCCTTTTCATCAAATACATGCATATACCTGGTAATGAATTTGTTTAGCAGGCATGATTATTTGAAATATGATTTTTCAATCAATAATTTAATGAAAGGGATTAAAAGATTTACCGCATTTTTTTTGGCTGTTTCTTTAATCATCCTGCACTGGCATTGTAGTAGTTCTGAAACAAAGACAGACTCGGAGGAGGAAGTCGCCGATACGGCATCCAATGGTAATATCATTTTTACCGGGGATGCAGGGATTATCGGGCAAGATCCCAAGCCATTTTATGATTCAATAAATACTGGAAATACAAGACCTGCTGAATTGATCGCCTTTGCCAAAACATTAATAGACGTTCCTTACAAATATGCTTCTACAGACCCCTCAGAAGGATTTGATTGCTCAGGTTTTATCACCTATATTTTTAATCATTTTGATATTGCGGTACCGCGATCTTCTGTTGGTTTTACCAATATGGGCAAAACAATTGATTTACAAAATGCAAG
>CAMPGG010000161.1 GCA_946885335.1 uncultured Chitinophagaceae bacterium | reverse complement strand
TTCCTGGCTGCCTTTTGCTCAAAGTTTAGTTAAGTAAATTTCTGGTATAGTTAACGATTCACTGACCTGGATATTATCCGTTAATGAAATTTTTTGTGCCGGAAGGTCAAGTATCATGGCCGTTTCCAGCATGTGATTGGGCCTGGCATTTTTTTCTACATAATCTAAATAAGCCATCATTTCTTTTTCATGTTTTATAACTTCATTCTTTGTTAAAGTAGTGATGCCTCCTGAACCTTCATAATAATAATGGGTGCTGATAAATTTCTTTACATGATCCCTGGTTTCTTTTGGTAATGCGTATTGAAGCTTCCAGAAATCACGGGTGCCTGTTCTCTTAATAGCTTTCAGGACCGTTCCGGGGCCACTGTTGTAAGCTGCTAATACCAAAAGCCAGTCATCGAACATGTTGTGCAGATCAGAAAGATATCTTGCAGCGGCTTCAGTGCTTTTATAAAAATGCTTGCGGTCGTCCTGTTTATCATTCACTTTTAATTTCAGGAACCTTGCTGTTGCGGGCATAAATTGCCAGGCACCAACAGCACCTACTCTTGAAACAGCTTTTGTTTTAAGTTTAGATTCCACAATGGCCAGGTATTTTAATTCAGTGGGCAAACCTTTTTTAGAAAAAACAGCATCCATGATTTTAAAATACCCGGGATTTTTTTGTTTGATTTCTTCAAGCATTTTACCATTTAATGCAAGATAGGATTCAGTAAAAGCCCTGGCCTGCTTGTTTAACTGTATTGTTGGATAAAGAATCTCCGCTTCTTCAATAGCGGAAATAGTAAACAGAACCGAATCATAAGCAGAAAAAGGCAATGCGGTATCAGTAAAATTTAAATGGATTGGGTAAGCTGGTTTTTTTATTTCTGCTGCCTGTATGGTAAAATTAAAAACCAGTAAAGCAAACAGGATAAAACCATTGCTGATCAAATTTGTTTTCAACATCGTTTTCATTTTAGATTAAACAATGCCGACCCTGGGTTTGGATTATAAATGATTCAGCATAGGAAAAATTGGTAGCGGATCTTTAATAGGATATGGGAGAAGCGTTCAGTGATATTACCGGGGGTACGGTTTGAAGGTTTTTCAAAAACCGGTAAATGAACGTTTTGATAATGATGAAGAACAAATGTACTCTGCAAAAATCGCAACTCATAGCTTTTGGACATTGGTATATTTACGATTCATACATAAAACCGCTGGTAATCATAAACGTTAGGTCAGAAAAAAAACTGACTGAAAATTCGTCAGTTAACAACCAATATTCATTATTTTTTCCTGCATGGAATGGCAGTGTAATTTTATTTATGCTAAATAAGTATTGAGTTTCAGTCAAGAGTGAAGAGCTTTTATTTTTTATTTAGTTTCCTGGTTATTTTTCTAATAATGAAATTTCTTAATCTTTTCAACCTCTCTTTTATTTAATTTCAAGCCCTAATTTATATAAAGTGCTTTTACATTTTTCAAATTGCCTGCTATTATTCATATCTATCGGCTTTGGAGGAATTCAAAAATGGGAGACTGGTTACACCTCCAAAAAACCTGCAGGCATCTGGGCAACAGAATGGAGCGCAGACAACAAGTATATTGCTTTGGGGGGTGATGACAGTACAGTGTGGATCTACCAACCGGGTGAGTACAATTTGTATAAAAATTTTCGGTTAGGCAGCATGGTTAGAGGTCTTAGCTGGCATCCGAAAAAAAGCCTGCTGGCTGTTGCAACCATGGATGGTGTACAGTTTATTGAACCGTTATCAGGTAAGATTAAGAACTTGTCTTATTTAAAAACCGGCGGTCGGGGTATTGGCTGGAACCATTCTGGTGAGTTACTGGCGCTGGCTGATCACAATGGAGAAATCCAACTGATGGATATGGAAGGAAATTTACTTCGCACCATTTTAAAGCATAACAAAAACAGTTTTTTAACGCTGGACTGGCATCCAAAAAAAGACATACTGGTAACCGGTAGTGATGAGATCATGATGTTTGATACCACCGGCAAACAACTTGCCCTGATTTTTCATCGCAATGAATCTACCGCTGTATTAAGTGTAAAATGGCATCCTTCCGGCGAGTTTTTTGCCAGTGGCGATTATGGTCACGAAAAAGAAGGAATACCCACCTTGTTACAGTTTTGGAAAAAAGACGGATCTCCTTTAAAAACAATCAGCGGGCATCATGCCGGGATCAGGAACCTCAGGTGGAGCAGTGATGGAAAAAAGTTAGCAACAGCCAGTGATTCATTAAGGATTTGGTCTGAAGATGGAATGTTATTAAATGCCGGTCATTCCGATGCTAATATCTGGGGTTTAGCCTGGAGCAGGGATTGTAAAAATATTCTGACAGGATGTTTTAAAACCGGCGCTATACAAGTTTGGGATGCGAATGCCATCCTTGTTAAGAATTTATAATTAATCCGGTACCGGGATCATAGATACTTTTTTGCAAACAATGTTTGCCGGTTAACTATTTTGCTTTCTTACAAATTTGGTTAGGATGACGATCAGTTGTCCTTCAATACGACCTTCTATTTGTTCGGTATTGCTTTCTACCAGCCTGATGTTTTTTACTACGGTACCCATTTTGGCATTCAAGGTTGATCCCTTAACATCAAGTGATTTTGTAAGTATAACGGTGTCGCCTGTCTGCAAAATATTTCCATTGGCATCTTTATGCAGGTCTACTTGATTGTCACTTTCATGGTCACCGGTTGCCTTTGCCCATATTAATTTTTCATCATCCAGGTAAAGCATATCCAGGTTATCGGCCGCCCAGCTTTCATGTCTTAAACGATTCAGCATTCTCCAGGCCATTACCTGCACTCCCGGAACTTCGCTCCACATGGTTTCGGATAAAACTTTCCAATGATTGCTATCCGGTTCTTCCTTTTTTTCTATTTGTGCCAGGCATTTGCTGCAGATCATGATCGTATTATCAGCAGTATGGCTATCCTGTGGCGGAACCTCATATACTTGTAATGAATTTCCAGCGCCACAGAGTTCACATTTGTTATCACTTCTTTGTTGTAATTCTTCCTTGAGTTTCATGCTTTTTGATATTTGCCGCGAAGGTAACAGTTTAGAAATTATAACTTTTTACTGCAAAATGGGTATTGCAAAGGTTATGATGAAAGATTATTTTACTCCTTGATCAATAGATTTTTTCGATTTGATGTAAATGACATCTTCAATTATTTCAGCCTAATTTTTGACTATGAAATGGTTCCTTTTATTTGTCCTGTGTTTTAGCATGAATAGCATGCATGCCCAGGAAATGAATTTTGAAGAGACTGTAAGATTTCTTCAACAAAAAATTCAATGTTGTTCGGTTCCATATGCAGCGTCAACTTCCAGGAAAGTTGACAGCATTTCTGTAGAAAAGAATGGAGATGTTACACTGTTTTATTCAGATAAAAAGCCATCATTAACCTTCAATATTTTTGAGTTGTATAAAGAAGAGGAAGGTGAAAATGGTATTGATACGGTGATGGGAGGAAAGTTTGTGCAGTTTTATATTAATGAAGAAAAGATCAGGATGATCCGGTTTGCTTCTGCTAAAGATGCAGGACAGGTTTATGATGCTTTTTTGAAATTGTACAAGCTTTGCAGCAAGGAAGTGAAAATGTTTCATGACCTGAATTTTAAGCAAACGGTTGAGGTTATCAATATCCGTTTAGCTAAATGGGCTGAAGGTGGTTCTGACATTCAATTAAATGCTTTGCAAAATGGCGATGTAATAATATTGAATAAATCAAACCAGGCATTCAGGTTTAATTTTTTCAATTTATCAAGTGTCAATGATGGAATAGAAGTGGAAATATGCGATGCAAGAAGGCATGCTCCAAGGGCCTGGATCAATTTCAGGAATCCGGCAGGAACAGCAGCTTTTATCAGGCTTGAATGCAATACGCCAGAAGCGGAACTTAAAATAATGCGTGCCGCTTTGTTGCATTTGAAATCCTTGTGCAGCAGGAATTGAACATGATTACCCGGATAAAATGTTTTTTGGTATGATGAAATCCACGGGCCTGATAATTGCAATGGATCTCTGAAATAAAATCATTTTATATGCAAGAAGATAAAGCAACAAATCAACCGGGAAAACAATCCAATACGGATCCAGAAAATGCACCTGAAAAAAAACAGGAGCAAAGTGATCCGCAATTGACAGAATTAAAAGGATTTGTAGATCCTTCAGAAGACCTGGAGCCCACTTTAACTGATGGAACCAAGGCCCCTGAAAAAGAAAAAGGCAATTACGAAAAGAATAAAAAAGAAGATTAAGCAGCTTAATGAATTTTAGGACTATGTTGAATGTTGTTCTAAAAGCACAAGAGTGCCCCGATTCCTTAACACAAAATCTACATCGGGGTCTTCGACGACGCAACAAAAGCTTAATAGCAGTACAAAAGTTTAGTACATAAAAAAAGTCCTCCACCAAAGTGAAGGACTTTTTCTTTTTATTTTTCATTGAGATTAATACCTGTACAAGTCACTTTTAAAAGGACCTTCTTTTGGTATACCCAGGTATTCAGATTGGGCGGAAGTTAATTCGTCCAGCACAACACCGATTTTAGCCAAATGTAAACGGGCAACTTTTTCATCCAGGTGCTTGGGTAATACATAAACTTTATTCTCATACTGGTCACCGTTAGTCCACAATTCAATTTGCGCCAATGTCTGATTGGTAAATGAATTACTCATTACAAATGATGGATGTCCTGTTGCGCAGCCTAAATTCACCAGCCTTCCTTCAGCCAGTAAAATAATATCCTTACCATCAATGTTATACAGATCAACCTGTGGTTTGATAGTATCTTTTGTGTTACCATAATTGTCATTTAACCAGGCAACATCAATTTCAATATCAAAGTGACCGATATTACAAACAATGGCTTTGTCTTTCATTAATTTGAAATGATCTCCTGTGATCAGGTCACGACAACCGGAAGCGGTAACAATAATATCAGCTTCTTTAACCGCATCGATCATCTTCTTTACTTCGAAACCATCCATAGCTGCCTGCAATGCGCAGATTGGATCGATCTCGGTAACAATTACGCGGCAACCGGCACCTGCCAATGAAGCAGCAGAACCTTTACCAACATCACCATAACCACCAACAACAGCAACCTTACCTGCTAACATGATATCTGTTGCACGACGAATAGCATCAACCAAAGATTCTTTACATCCATACTTGTTATCAAATTTAGATTTGGTAACAGAATCATTTACGTTGATGGCCGGAACAGGGAGCGTTCCTTTTTCCATTCTTTCATATAAGCGATGAACACCAGTAGTTGTTTCTTCTGAAATTCCTTTTACATGCTGAATCAATTCAGAATACTGGTCAAGCACCATATTGGTAAGATCTCCACCATCATCCAGGATCATATTCAATGGTCTGTCTGCACCACCAAAGAATAATGTTTGTTCGATGCACCAATCGGCTTCGGCTTGTGTTTGTCCTTTCCATGCAAATACACCAATGCCTGCTTCGGCAATAGCTGCAGCAGCATGATCCTGTGTTGAGAAAATATTACATGAACTCCAGCGAACTTCAGCACCTAAGGCAACCAGGGTTTCAATCAAAACGGCTGTTTGAATGGTCATGTGTAAACAACCTGCGATGCGGGCACCTTTCAATGGCTGGCTGGCACCATACTCTTCACGCAATGCCATTAAACCTGGCATTTCGGCTTCTGCCAAACGGATCTCTTTGCGGCCCCAGGCAGCAAGACTGATATCTTTCACTTTATACTTTAAAGTGAAATCGATGTTTGATTTTGTTGTAGTAGACATTATTTAAGTTTAAAGTTTAGTGTTTAGAGTTTAGAGTTATAAAGTTTTGACTTTTGACTTTTAAGTTTTCCATTGGCAAAGGTAATTTATCAGGATAAAATTCTGGCCTGTTGTGGATATTCAGGATATAATTATCATTTTAACTTATTTTGCAGGAAATAATACTGTTTACCCATGGCAAAATCGGTTGTTAAAGAACAAATGCCTGTGCTGGATGCAACAGACCTGGCCATACTCAAATTATTGCAGCAAAATGCCCGGATCACCATCAAAGAAATTTCTGAACAGGTACACCTGAGTACTACGCCTGTTCATGAACGTATTCGCCGGATGGAACAGAATGGTGTGATCAAACAATACATTACGGTTTTAAATGCGGCAAAAGTAGGAAAGGGGTTGATGGTCATTTGTTATGTTTCGCTGAGGCAACACAGTAAAAATGCGGGTGATAAATTTATCAAAAGTATTTTGGCGATGAATGAAGTAATTGAATGCCTGACCATTTCAGGTGAATTTGATTTTATGTTAAAAGTAGTGGCATCAAACATGGATGATTATTATGATTTTCACGTAAATAAATTAAGCCAGGTGGAAAATGTAGGCAATGTTCAAAGTGTATTTGTTATGGGAGTGATCAAACAAACCTATAACCTGGTATATTGATTGAACAATTTATCAATCATCCAGTTTAATTAAATAAAAATAACTTTAGCTGGATGGATGTTATTTAATGTACATTTTAAAACAGCGTATATATGCACACTTACGATACAGTATCCGCAGCAACAAATGGATTAAGAGAAAGAGGTTATACACTCGATTTTAACCTGGAGGAAAATTGCCTGATCTGCAGCGGAAATAAATACAACCCGGATGATTTCGAGATCGTAGAGATCCATCGTTTTGAAGGCATGTCTGATCCGGCTGATTCAGCAATTGTCTATGGCATTAAATCCAATGATGGTAAAAAAGGCGTTTTGGTTAATGGATATGGAATATCCGCTAATCCATTAACCAGTGCGATGGCAAAAAAACTTTCTGTTCACCACGAATAGATCACATTCTTTCCGGCACCCTAATGCCTAATAGCTTCATGGATGATGCAATAACATTAGCGGTCATCATGCAAAGACGCAAACGCAGTTGCTTTTTATCTTCCGTTTCGGCATTCATCACCGAAAGATTGGTATAAAATGAATTGAATGTTTTGGCAACAGTAAATGCATAAATCGCTAATGATCCCGGATTATATTCTTCTGCAGCCTGGTTTAAAATGACCGGGTACTGCTCCAGCAAAATGATCAGTTCTTTTTCTTCAGGCAACAGGCCGGTTAACGGTAAGGCATAACCGCTCTCAGGCATTTGTTTTCTTAATATTGATTTGATGCGTGCATGTGTGTATTGTACAAAAGGCCCGGTGAAACCGTGAAAGTCAATGGATTCTTCGGGGTTGAAAACCATTTTCTTTTTTGGATCCACTCTTAACAAAAAGAATTTTAGCGCCCCTAAACCAATGATCTCGTAGAGGTCTTTTAATTCTTCATCAGTAAAGTCTTTTACTTTTCCTGAGGCTTCCGTATGTTCAGCAGCTATCTTTACCATTTCATCCATCAGGTCATCAGCATCAACCACTGTTCCTTCACGGCTTTTCATTCTGCCACTGGGCAATTCAACCATGCCATAACTTAAATGATGAA
>CAMPGG010000160.1 GCA_946885335.1 uncultured Chitinophagaceae bacterium | reverse complement strand
CCGGAAGTATCAAAAACCTGTACACGGTTGTTTTGCCTGTCTGCAACATAAATTGTATTGTCCTGATCTATGGTTATGCCGTGGGGAATGTTGAACTCACCTGGCTTGTTTCCATAGCTGCCCCATGCTTTGATGTAATTCCCTGTTGATGAAAACTTAATGATCCTGCTATTGCCATAACCATCACTTACATAAAAAGTACCATCATCCGCAACAGCTATATCAGTAGGTAAATTAAAATGTAAGGAGTCATTGCCAGGCACTTTTGACACACCCAATGTCATGAGTAATTTTCCATCATGACTAAATTTAAAAATTTGATGTAGTCCCACATCCGTTACCCAGACATTGTTGTTTTTGTCAATCGTCAACCCGTGGGGCATAATAAAATAGTTGGCGCCCCATGCATTGATCAATTTCCCAGAGGCATGGTCAAGTTCGATTATAGTGTTCTGTGAAATCAAAGAATCAGGGAAAGGCTCGGTCCATATGCGACCTGCCCTATGAAAAACAAACAAGTTGTCATTTGTGTCAACACCAATACCAGTTGGTTGTCCAAGGTTATAGTATTTATTTTGTTCAGGCCAGTTTTTTACCAATTCATATTTTACCTGTCCCGCATTAAATTTTTCAGAGTCTTGTTTTCCTTTGCATGATACAATGGGGCACATTAATAAAAACATGTAAAAAAATTTCATACCGGGCATTTTTTAAGGACTTAATCTTTTGAAGCTTACCATGATTTATTCAACATCTCAAAGAATCATTCACTGCCATTAATTTACCGATTCCATTTTAGAAACAGTATTTTTATAAGGAAGAATTAAAAAAGACAGGTATCATTTATTATACCCAGCTATGTTATTCATCCAGTTAACAGGTTTGTCAGGATCAGGCAAGTCGACAATCGCTAAAGGTGTGAAGGAATTACTGGAAAGTAATGACATGCATGTTGAAGTGATTGATGGGGATATTTACCGGCAAAAACTTTGTCCCGATCTTGGTTTTTCAAAAGAAGACAGGCATGAAAATATCAGGAGGCTGGGATTTGTTTCCAACAAGTTTGCTGTAAATGGTATTGTTTCTATTCTCGCCGCTATTAATCCATATGAAGAAATTAGAAAGGAACTTTCAATGTATGGCCCGCATGTAAAAACGGTATGGATCAATTGCGATCTTGATATTCTTATTCAAAGAGACACCAAACAACTTTATAAAAAAGCGATGCTACCCGATGATCATCCTGATAAAGTAAAGAATCTTACAGGAGTAAACGATCCCTACGAATCACCGGAAAATGCTGACCTCATCATCAATACAGGCTTTGAATCTGAGGAATCAAGTATTAAATTACTTTATGATTTTATAATTGATGCAGTAAAAAAATAACTGAGTATTCATGAACAAGCTTTTCTCTATACCATTTTATGCGTTCCTGGATATTGTTACTCAATACAGAAGAAAAGATCTTAAGAAAATAAGAGACTCACAATTCTTTTTGACTAAAACAGAACCATCAATAAATAAGATATGAAAGAACCCCGGAATTCATCTGCCCATAAAGCTTTAGATAAAGGGAGGCCCGATTATTATCTTACTCCTTCACATGATTTTACACAATACACCAGGGATTGCGAAGAAAAATACTGGAGCAAAGACAAAGCATTCGATTGGGGTCAAAGCGTTATGGCAAGCCTGAAGGAAAACCTGGAGAAACTTGATAAGGAGGAGTTTTATAAAGTTACTTTTTTGGTCTTGCCAATGGTAAGAGAAAAATTGGATCGTAAAATCACAGCAATCAAAAAAGAAGGACTACCGCTTGAAGAGGATGCATTGAAAGATATTGCAGAATGTATTCCTTCAGACATGACTTCTATACACGAAGCATTCATGATTTATTCTCCGCTTGAATCACTTGATCAATCCGTTCAGAAACTAAAAGATCAATTGGAAATTGCACAACGTGAGCTGGCAGATCTGAAAGAATTACAGAAGTTGGGATTATTAAGAATGGGAATTAATGTTAAACACCTTGAAACTGATGATGAAAAGCAACAACAAACACTTGAAGTATCCAGGCTAACAGAAAGGTTTAATCAGATTCAGTCAGCATTTAAAGAAGCAACAATCCAGAATATTAGTGAGCAAAAGCGACTGCAAACGAAAATCCGTGAAGAGTTGTTATTAATAGAACCAAAGGTTCTCGCTGAATTGGAGGAAACACTGGCTTTGCTTGAAAAAACTTTACAATCAAAGCAACTGCCGGCAAATGATAAGGAGTTAGCGTGTTTGAAAGACCTTATACTGAAACGGCAACTTCGTGGACTAAAAGATATTGCCAACCATGCACTGGTTGTTGAGCAAAGTGCAATTGCTCCATTAACAATGGGTATCATTCATTATAAACGTTATCGCGAAATACAGGAAGCGATGACAACATTTATACGTGATGAGGCAAAACACTCAGCTACATTCCGTCGTTTTCTTGTAGAAAAACTGGAAGCCAAAGAATATATTTCTGCAATCCTTATTAAAGGCGCAAACCGTTACATGTGGCTTGCACGATTTATGCCAGCTACGGGTATGTTCCTGGCAGTAATTGTTGAAATAATTGGAGCAGCATATCTTGAATTTTTCGCCAATGAAAAATACATGCCGGACAAATTATTCCGCAGTATTTGTGAAACCATATCAACGCAGGATGAAAAGAGGCATATCGATCTGTGTGTAGCTATGTATAATGAACTTTTCAGAAAAGCTAATGCATGGGAAAGAGTAAGAAATAAAATGGCATTAAAAAAGATCATGCAGTCAGTGTATGGTGATAAAACCGATGATCATCATCTCATACAGGCATTCCGTGCTTTTGGAGTTGAATCGGATACCTTATATAATCATATTATGAACCGGTTAAGTACGCAGTTAGCAAGGATAAGTATGTATGTAGAACCGAAGACATTGCTTACGCTGATAGGTCGTAACTAAATGACGGTTTGATAAGAAATAAAATAAATGGGCAAATAAATAAATTCGTCAGGTTTCAAATTCAGGCAGCGGACCGTTTATTTCAATCCATTTTTTCAACCTGTTCATTCCTTCATCAATAGAGATAGCAGGCATGTATCCGAAGTCCCTCTTTGCAGCAGAAATATCATACCAGTGAGAGCTGGAAAGTTGCCTGGCCAAAAAGACTGTAAGGACCGGTTCTTTACGGATTTTTAGCAAGCTAAAAACGTTTTGCGACAACCACCCTGCAAACAGGGCAAAGCCGGGGCTCATCGTTTTGGTAACAGGTGGCAATCCCATTGTATCCAATAACCGGTTGGTGAATGAACGAATACTAATGGGTTCATCCTGGGAAATGAAATATGCTTTACCTGCCACCGGAACCGGATTTGTTTGCATTTTCTTTAGTACCTGCAGATGAGCATTCACAGCATTGTCAATAAATAGGGTATCAATAAGATATTGTTTATTACCAAGCAACCTGAGTTGATCTTTTCGCCGCCGGGTTTGCAAACGGGTAAGAAAATGGGTATCACCAGGTCCCCAAACAAGATGGGGGCGCAACGCACAAGTTATAAGACCAGGGCTGTTAGCATTAAGGACAGCCTGTTCAGCGATGGCCTTTGTTTGAGGATAAGGGGCATAAAATTTTTTGGGATAAGGTAAGCTCTCATTCTTTCCTTCGGAGTTACCATGATAAACCACACTTGCAGAACTGGTATAAACCAGGTTCGGAATACCCAATTCAATGCAAGCTTTTATTATGTTCTCAGTGCCTGTGACGTTTGTTTCGTAAAATGAATTATAGCTTCCCCAGATACCGGTTTTAGCAGCTACATGAAAAACGGCTTCGCAACCCCGCATGGCAGTTTTGAGTTTTTCAAAATCTGCGACATTACCCTGGTTATGAAGTATCCCGGGTTTATCCAGGGTATTGTGTTTATTCCTTGAATAACTAACCACCTCATAACCTTCCTGCAGCAATTGCTGCACAATGGCATTTCCTAAAAAACCACCACCGCCTGTTACAAATACTTTCATAGTTTTTAAAATCGGATTATTTTTATTAAACTTCAATTATGGATACCGGATAGTTGCTTTGAAGCCCACACGGCAAGTTTCTCGCGGAATATTTTTGCATTGTGTCGTACATCAACAGGGAAAGACGGATGAAAAAGAACCATTTGAATATCCCTGGTCATTTCATTTTGCTGGGCCCAGTCAAGCAGTTCATTCCTGATTTGTTCTTTGTTTGGATTTGCGATGTCTTTATCAACCTCCACGCAAAGAATCGCTTTTCCACCAGCCCCGACCAAAGCGGTACGATGCACCTGCGAATGTTTATTGAAAACAGTTTCACATTGCACTGAATAAAGTTCCTTAGAATGCAATTGCACACGATGAGTTTTTCTTCCACAAAACCATAGATTACCATCAGCATCTTTATGGGCAAGGTCACCCATCCGGTGCCAGAAGCTATCACCTTCTTTGATCTTTGCCAATTTGGTAGCAGCATCGCGATTGAAATAGGCTTTGGTAACATTTTCTCCTTTAACTACAATTTCCCCGACAACTCCTTTGTCCAGTTCCAAATCATCTGACCAAATTTCTATTGGTTCATCTGTAATGCGAATAATTTTGACCTGAACTGTTTCCACAGGTTTCCCGATACAAATTCCGGCTCCGTTATTAGTCTGTTGCTGAATTTCGTCTGTTAAAATCTGGTAGCTGCTGATAGCTGCAACAGGCATAACCTCAGTAGATCCATAGGGTGTAAATATTGGTGTGGATGGTTTAAGTAAAGTGGAAAATCGTTCAAGGACTTTTGCAGATACTGGTGCGCCGGCGGAGAATACTCTTTTCAGACTGGGCAACTTAATATTATTTGCCACTCCATATCTTCCGACTCGATCAATTAGCGATGGTGAACCGAACATGCTGTCTGCTTCAAATTGTTGTATCACGCGGATAATTCTTTCAGGATCCACATGTGCCGGACGGGTAGGATCCATATCCGGTATCACAGTACTCATGCCTGCGGCAGGATTGAAAAGTGCAAATGGCGGGAAGGTCGGCAAGTCTATTTCTCCGGGACACACATTAAATGTATTGCGGATAATCTCAACCTGTTGATGAAAATTACCATGGGTGTACATAACTCCTTTCGGAACACCTGTTGAGCCGGTTGTAAAAAGAATTGCTGCTAGGTCATCGGCTTTTACATCTATGCAAACAGGCGGGATATCAGCTTTGCCTTTTTCTTTAATCTTTTTGAGAATACCTCCTCCCCAAAATAACTTTTGTCCAATAGTAATTTTCTTCTTTATTGTTTTACTCCCCCAGCTAAAAATAACACGGGCCGCATGTGCCCTGGTAATACCTATAAATCCTGAGGGTTCCACTTCATCAATACATAATTTTAAATGTTTCATCCCAATACCCGGATCAATAAGAACAGGAATGATCCCGGACTGAAGGAAAGCAAAACAAAGCGTAAAAAAATCAAGACCAGGAGGCACCATCAATACAACTCTGTCGCCGGGTTTAAATCCATAAGCAATTAATCCTTGTGCAATACAATTCGTTTCATCTGCCAGCGATTTAAAACTGATGTTCCGATAGGGAATAGGTCCTGATCTTGGTAATGGCTTCCCGGGATTTTTAGGCAAAGCAAGAGCCATCCTGCCAGGATCACTGGCAGCAATTTCATACAGGGCATATGCAAGATTACTGGTTGCCATTTTATTTCGCCAAAAAATCAATAATCAATTGACCTACTTCTTCCCGTGCATCTTCAAGTATGTAATGTCCGCAATCATCAAACCGATACACCTGGGCATGCGGAAAGTACTCCGTCCACTTTTTTAAAAAATCCTTATCAAAGACCTGATCTTTCATACCCCATGCTATTAGAACAGGTGTATTATGAAAAAGGTTAAGGCTGTTTTGTACATCTGTAACAAGATCAAACGCTGGGTCTTCTTTGTTGAGTGGAATATCCTGTATAAAACGCAGGATTGCAATACGATTCTTCCACGAGTTATAGGGAGCTGTATAAGCCCGTCGAACTTTCTTTGGCATTTTAGTGCGATGCACACCTATACGTGTTGCGCCAGCACTGAAACTATTAAAAGCCCGGACTAAGAACTCACCGGGAAGTGTACGCGAAAAACGGAGAAAAAAAGGAAAACGTTGTCCTTCAGGAAGATGAAATGCTGCTGTGTTCAGAATGACAATTTTTTTAATTGCATCGGGATGCCTGCTGGCATAACTCATTCCGATAATACCACCCCAATCATGTAATATGAGAGTGATTTTTTGATGAATGCTCTTTGCTTCAAGAAATTCTTCCAGGTCATTTACACGTTGGTAAAGTGTGTAGTTGTATTCGTCATCACCAGGTTTATCTGAATAACCCATACCGATATGATCAGGTACAAGACAATGATAAAAAGGTGAAAGTTTTTGAACAAGATTACGGTAATAAAATGACCATGAAGGATTGCCGTGCAGCATCAGTACCGGATCGCCTTTCCCTTCTTCAAGGTAATGTAGTTTATGGCCACTTATAGAAATGTAGCGGCTTTCAAAAGGATAAAGATCGGAACTGACTTTACCTGTATTTATCCTTTTATTCATCATAGCGATTCAAACTTAATTACTTTTTACTACTTTTAGTTTGTGCTGTAGCCGGGTAACTGAGATTTCTTTCTGTTTTGAAACCGGCATTCAAAATCATACTTAGGTTCTTGTTTCTGGAAATTTTTTAAAACAAAACGTATGTGTTTTTCAGCAGGTGCAAGTTTTGCGGTAGGAGCTGGCCTGTTAGGTCCTGGGTACTATTCCATTAAACGCACAGAGTCCCGGGGAATGCTGCTTTTTGCTTGTACACCCATTCTTTTTTCTTTCCATCAAACTGCCGAAGGTTTTTTATGGCTGTCTTTACAAAATCCTGATTTCGCATCCTGGTATGAGCCGGCCCTATATGGATACTCATTTATTTCGCAACCTATCTGGCCAATCTGGGTTCCACTAACAATGTGGTTAATGGAAACGGATCAACGCAGGAAAAAATTTTTGTTTTACTTTTTGTTGTTAGGGATAGCCGCATCCATATATATGTTCTATTGTCTTATTACATATAATATTTCGGCCGTTGCGGAAAATGGGCATATCCGGTATTATCGGGATTTCCCAAATCTTAATATCATGCGTCCCATAAATTTTGTGACCATAGCCGTTACCCCGTTTCTTTCAACTTTACGATATACAAAATTGCTGGCTGCTGCTATGATGGTTTCGTTAATCGTGACTTACTTTTTTTTCACGAACTACTTAATATCTGTATGGTGTTTTTTTGCAGCTATCTTAAGCCTGTTGATGATTTTGGTTGTTAATGCTAACAGGAAATCAGCGGTTAAGTCTTCGCCATTGTAAATTTTTAAGAGATAATAGGATCATTTCAGGTTACCGTCAAATAATTTTCTAACATGAACCATCTGTTCCCACT
>CAMPGG010000159.1 GCA_946885335.1 uncultured Chitinophagaceae bacterium | reverse complement strand
CGGTATTCACCATTCACATCGGTGTAAATATTAGGCGCTAAACTGGCATGATACAAAGCGGTATAAAAAACAGTGCGTTGATCGCTGCTGCCACCCTTCACTTCAATTTTTCCTAATTCCTGGTTCCATGCATCTTCAGCACCTGTTTTCAATTTGGCAAAATCCCATGCCGGTATTTCCGTATCCAGATTAAGTTTTGCATTCTCCATGCTTACACCAGAGATACCGACTTTTACATGAATTTTTTTATCTGCCGGCAAATCAAAGCTGAAATAGGATTTGATATTTTTTCCATTAGCTGATTTAATTCCCTTTTGCAATTCATCGTTTAATGCAATACCATAATCTTTGATGGGCTTTTCAAATTTTAAATAGAAAAAAACGGTTTGATCCGTTGCCCATGATTTACTGCGGCGCATACCCATCACTTCATAATCATTCACAATTTGCAAAGAAGATTCCAGTACTTCGTCCCGGTGTTTCAGATCAATCAATACTTTTCCTTCTGTTGCATTGGTTGGAAAAGTGTAGGCATGCATGCCCGAACGCGTTGAGGTAGTGAGTGCCGCATGAATATTATGTTTATCCAGTAATACTTCATAGTAACCGGCATGTGCTTTTTCATTTTTGTGTGAAAAAGGAGAAGCATATTCATTATTCTTCCACTTCACTTCACCGGTAAATGGCATCAACAGAACATCGCAGTAGTCTGCAATGCCGGTACCACTCAAATGCGTATGCGAAAATCCATACATGATGGAATCAGAATAATGATAACCGCTGCATCCATCCCAGCCTTCGAGTCGTGTATCGGGGCTTAACTGCATCATACCAAAAGGCATGGAAGCACCCGGGTAAGTATGCCCGTGCCCGCCGGTGCCAATAAAGGGATTAACCAGTTTGGCATAATTTACAGGTGACTGCGCTTTTGTAAAAAATGAACACAATAAAAAAACTCCCAATAGAATTTTACAACCCGCTGATACAGATGTATGTTTAATTTGCAAGTTTGATTGTACGCTTCCCCTACTTTTCAATTTTATATTTATTACGTTCATCACTATTATTTTTAAAATTACACCTGGTTTGCGATCTGAGATACTGCTTTGTTGCCGTAGTCTATTGTAAAATCCTGGTTCATTTTTTTATGAATATTGATTTTCAGATTCTCTTTTAAAAGAAACCAACCTTCTTTTGAAAGGTTGGCTCTTTTTAATTAACAACTACTATACGAGAAAAGTCAGCCCTTATTTTTGGGCCCACCACAATGGTGTTAAAACTTCATCCGGTCCGCCTAAAAATCCCAGCGCTTGCTGGTAACCTTCGGCATTGCTGGCCGGAAGGCTTGAAGGATACTTTAAACGTTGCGGGAAAAATTTGACATTGCTGGTCATATAATTACCATCATTCAATGCAGGCATATTTACCAATGGATTTTCAATAGCGGGGTTTTCAAAAAATGGCAGACCTAAACGACGATGATCGCTCCAGGCTTCCAAAGGAACCCACGGTGTTTGTGCAATGAATTTTTGTGTAATGATCTTTGTCAGGTGATCATTTTTCACCGTTCCATTTTTATACAATGTATTGTTTGGATAAAGAATTTCAGCAGTACCCGCAGCATTGGTATAGCCGTTGATATAATTCATGGTATGTGTAGCAGGTGGCTCTGTTGTGTGAGTCCAGCTAACTGATGTACCAGCTAAGTTATAATCATCGGATGATTTATAATCTGCTGCAAAATTAGAAACACCCCAGTAAGCAAAGTTGGCATCAATACCAGCTTCATAAGCTGCCTGGCCACTCATAGGAACAGTCCAACCTCTTACTGCTGCTTCTGCCAGTAAGAAATAGGTTTCCCAGTTTGCAAAAAATATGCGTTTACTTGTACTGCTTCTGAATTGTTTACCATGGCGTGGTATAGCGCCATTGTAAGCCCTTATCTGGTTTTTTGTACCCTTAGCTCCCCAATCGCCATTGACCGGTGCATTCCAGGTATAAGTTGCATCAAGTGTTTTAACTACGTTTCCTGCAGCGTCAACCAGGTTCCGGGTTGTGGTTTTGGCACTATTATCCCAGGAAGGATATGCATTAAAATCAGGATTGGTGATATCACCCGGTATAATGTATGTTTTATATGCCCTTGGGTCAATGGAGTAAGGCAGACCATCCAGCCAGTAGCCGGCTATAGGACTATTAGTCTTAGTGGTGAAATGATCTTCCAGTTTCAATCCAACATAACCTTCTGGTTTGATGGCAGATTGCATAGCAGCACCAACCTGGTCTGCAGATTTAATTCCACCTAAACCTTGATACAATTGATTAATGGTAGCTGACATTTGAAAATAGTTCCACTCTCTTGTCATCACACCAGTAAGCGCATCCCAACCTGGTTTTTCATTAACCTGGAAAATATCATCAGCAGCGGTCAGTAAAGGACCAGCCGCAGCTTCTTCAAATTCTGATTTTGCTTTGCCTGCATCCACTTCTGAAAGACGCATTGCTAATCGCAGGCGCATGGAGTTTGCATATTTTTGCCATTTGGCATAATTAAATCCATAAGCCTGGTCAAACTTAGCAGCAGGACCTGTTACAGTAATGTCAAGCTTGGATGAGGCATCCTTTAATTCATCCAGGAAAAAATAATATACTGATTTAAGATCAGAAAATTCCGGGTTAACACCCTGGAAAGCATTGATTGGAATTGGCCCGAAGTTATCAGCCAGTTCACTCATCAGGTAAACTCTCCAGATACGTGCTACCTGCAAAAGATTGTTGGTATACTCTTTAATATTTCCTTCTGCAATTTGCTTTTCGGCAACTTGTACACCACTGTTGATTCCATTCAACCAGCCGCCGAGGTAGCCACCGCTGTAATAATCGCTTGACCAGCCATCATTATATCCACCGGAAGAAATACCTCCGCCGAATTGTTGCCGCCCAGCAGTCTTCCAATATAACACGAAGACTCTTTCGGCAATATGTGGATCCATCTGGCTACCTACAATTGCATTATTAATAAAATATTCAACCTGTACCTGGTTTTCTGTAACCAGGTATGGATCCTCATTGATCTCGTCAAATTTACTACACCCGCTTACCAGAAGGGCTGTAAATAGCGGAACTGAGGTGTATTTGAGAAATTTTTTCATATAAAATGTTTTAAACTATTTTAAAATTAAAAGCTTAATGAAAGGCTAAACAAGAATGAACGCATGGTTGGGAAAGCGCCATTTTCAAAACCTACCGCATTTGTTCCAGTTGCGAAAACAGACTCAGGATCTATACCATTTAAATGGCTTTCAATCATCCAAACATTATTGCATGACAATGAAACATTAGCCCGCTGAATAGGAGTTCTTGAAAGAAAATTCTTTGGAAGATTGTAACTGAGTTGAACATTTCTTAAACGGATATTGGTTGCATCATACAAGTAAGCTTCACCAACACCTAAGTTATTGAGTGTTGCAAGTGTGTTCCAATATTGTTGTTGTGTTACAGTTTTGGTATTCTTTTCATGACCACCGCCTGTAGTTAATGTAACACCATCTACTACAAAATCAGGACGCTCACCATTCGGAGCAGTAACGGCTGCAGTTCCGGCAACTTGTAATCCTACATTTGAAGCTGAGAAAATTTCTCCGCCAAAACGTGCATCAAACAGGAAGGATAAACCGAAATTTTTATAAGTCAAGTTGTTAGTAATACCCAGCATGCCTTTAGCCTGTTGGTTGCCGAGTTTTACAATTTCTGCATCTCTTTGAGGAAGCCCGCTTGAATTAAGCAGTAACTGGCCGTAATAAGGACTTGCTTCATCTTTCACCCGCAAAAGCCGGGTTCCATAAATATCACCATACAAACTTCCGGAGGTAGCCCTGATAAAAAGATCATCGAAAGCGCCTAATGGGTATTCATCCACACCAAGGTCGCTGGCTATATCAATAATTTTATTTTCATTTTTTGAATAGTTCGCAACTAATGACCATGTCAATGAATTTGAATTGGGAAGAATTCTTACATCAGCCATTAATTCAATTCCTTTGTTTTGAATATTACCCGCATTAACCATCCTGCTTGAATATCCGCTCAGAGGATCCATAGGAATTGCAATCAACTGATTTGTGGCATTTGATTTATACCAGGTGAAATCAAGTCCCAGGCGGTTATTGAAGAACCGGGTTTCTGCACCAAACTCTAACGATTTGATCAATTCACTTTGTACAGTTTCATCTTTAAGCAATGAATTCCTGATAGCATATGCATTACCGTTAGGATCCTTACGAATTTCATAACCGTTATACAGGCTGTATGGTGCAAGGTCATTACCCACTGAAGCATGAGACACACGCAATTTGGTATAATTGTACCAGCCTGGTAAATTACCACCCAGTGCTTCAATCATGTCAGTCAATACATAAGATAAGCTCACAGAAGGATAAAAATAAGAGCGGTTTTCTTCTATCAAAGCAGAGGACCAATCGTTACGGAATGTTGCATCAAGATATATATAACCGTCATAGTTAACGCCTACCGATCCATACAATGAGTTGATTTTTTTCCGGCTATATGCCTGGTCAATACCTGGTGCTCCTGATCCGTTAGTCAAAGAGAAAACATTAGGAACTTCTAAAGGCCCGGTTCTTACACCGATATAACTTGATTTCTGATGCATCAGGTTACCACCGGCAGTAATAACACCACCAAATTTACCAACAACATCATCTTTCCGTGCTGTCAGTAAAGCACTATAATTGGTTTCGGTAAATGTTTGTTTTCCTTCGGAATATTCATTTGCCCTGTTGCTTCCGGCATATACTTTACGGTTTGAATTGGTAGTGTAAATATCACCACCAGCTCTAACTTCTGCATCTAACCAATTAGTGAAATTATATTTCACAGATCCATTCATAATAAACCGATCTCTTGCATCCTGGTTTTGATTATACAGGTTATTCCAGTAAGGATTATTCTGCCAGCCGGGAGCGCCTTCATACCAAAGCATATTGCCAAACTCATTTGTAGCGGAACTAAAATCGCGGATATCCATGCTTCTTGGTAAAGTATACAATACATAAACATTACTTACATCCCGGCCATTGATTGGCCTGTTAAATCCTGTTGTATTATTATAAGAAACTTTTGTATCTGTTGTCCATCGATCATCCTTACCAAATTTGGAAACTGCACGTGCAGTTAAATTGGTTCTTTCTAATTTGTTTCCCGGAATTATACTTTTATCGTTCCAACGACTAAGGGAAGAATAAATAGAAGTAGAACCAAATTGCTGTTGGAAGGAAAGGTTATAACTCTGCGTGGTACCGTTCTGAAGAAAATTATCAACATTATCATGATCTGTAGTTAATGCTGACTGTGTACCATCCCATTTAGTTACCATCTGGCCTTCAGCCTTTGGACCCCAACTGAGTGTGCTAGTCGGATTAAAAATATTATCACTTCCCTGGGCAAAAGTGTTTTGCAGTTCTGGCTTTATAAATATACTTTCTGTACCCTGTGTAGTTGAGAAAGTTATTCCAAGACCATTTGACCTGCGACCCTTTTTGGTTGTAATAAGGATTACACCATTACCGGCTCGTGAGCCATAAAGTGCTGCGGCTGATGGGCCCTTAAGTATAGACATGCTTTCAATATCATCTGCACTGATATCCCCAATACCATTTCCCCTGTCAAAACCTGCTGCCCAGTATCCATTTTCGGAAGT
This sequence comes from uncultured Chitinophagaceae bacterium, assembly GCA_946885335.1. The sequence continues at coordinate 1,884 of CAMPGG010000159.1, read as the reverse complement.
TCCGGTGAAATTGTCAATAGGTGTTCCATCAACAACAATCAATGGCTGGTTATTTCCTACCAAAGAATTATTGCCCCTCAATAAAATTTTAGAAGATCCGCCGGCACCGTTGCTGCCACGAACTACCTGCAAACCTGCTACTTTTCCTGAAAGCGCATTGGCCAGGTTTGTTTCTTTGGCATCCACAAGGGTTTCACCTTTTACTTCCTGGATTGCATATCCAAGTGATTTCTTTTGTCTTTGAATACCCAATGCAGTTACAACCACTTCTGACAAGCTTCCTTCACTGGTATTTAATGTTACTGAAAGTGTAGAATTTTGACCCACAGCAACTTCCTGTTCCTGGTATCCGACTGAAGTAAATATTAATACCGCATTTGCATCAGGAACGGTTATTGAAAAATTTCCATTATCGTCAGTTATTCCTCCGTTATTGGTTCCTTTAACCAGGAAAGAAACCCTGGCAACTGGGTTGCCTTTATCATCTTTTACCGTTCCGGTAATGGTTCTTTGTTGCGCGGATGCAATAGCCATGCAAAAGCTAAGCAACATACACAGCACAAACCTGGGTGTCAATTTTTTCATTGCAGTGTTTTTAGTTTTTAAATAATTGTTTTGGGGTTTATGTTTTAGGTGGTGTAATTCATTTTTACTTTTTTTTCCTGTACTGGTTCTATTGTATCATAATGCTCCATAACCAGAGCTGCCGCACCAATCAATTCCGCTTTATATCCAAGTGATGAGATCACCAGTTCCGCATTATCTGCAATTTTAGGTATGCAAAGTTCATTGATAGCCTGCTGAATAGGTGTTGTCCATAACCTGCCTCCAACAGAACCCCTGCCACTTAAAACAATTAATTCTGGGTTCATCAAATGTATTAATATGGCAATACCTCTCCCTATATTATAAGCAGCTTCGGATAATATTTCAACAGCGAGTTTATCCCCCTGCAGTGCGGCATCCATTATTTTTTTTGCAGCATTTTCAGGAAAGTCCAATGATAAATCCTTTAATTGGGTTGATGCTCCTGATTGCATACTCTTCACTGCTTTCTCTACTACTACAAGCAAGGAAGTCTCTGTTTCCAGGCAACCGGTTTTACCACAACTGCAAAGTTTATTATTGGTAAATACAGGAATATGGCTGAACTCACCAGCAAACCCATTATGTCCCCGAAATAATTCGCCATTTATTATCATACCTAATCCAACCCCCCACCCGATATTAATCACCATTACATTTTGCCTGTTCCTGGCTGAACCTAAACGGAACTCTGCCAGGGCTATTAAACTGGAGTCGTTATCAATAAGTACGGGCAAACCTGTTACTGAAGAAATGTGCTCTATTATATTTTCTACACCGTTTTTTAAAAAAGAATGATTTATTCCTTTTTTAAAATCTACAAAGCCTGGCATTCCTATCCCGATTCCGATTATTTTATTTTTATCAATTTCCGTCTTTTGTAAGAATTCGGAAATATGACTGGTCAATTGTTTTAATGCGTTCGGATTATGCGGCAAAATCAATTCAATCTTTTCCACTTTACCCACCACATTATTGTTAATGTCTATTAAAGCGATGCGGGTAATTAATTGATCCATTGCAACTGAAACAATATAGGCCTGGTCATGTTTTAAAGAAAACATCTGGGGACGTCTTCCTCCTCTTGAAAGTGCAAAACCGGTTTCCACAACGGATCCTTCTTTAATCATTTCATTGATGGCACGGGTTGTAACAGGCAAACTTTTACTTGTAAGTTCACTCAAATCTGCGCATGAAAGAGAGCCTGAAAAGTAAAGGTGTTTATAGATTTTTCTTTTGTAGGCTGTTTGTTTGTTTAGCAGCATTTCCTTCTTATAATAGAACAGTTAGTTTTTAAAT
>CAMPGG010000158.1 GCA_946885335.1 uncultured Chitinophagaceae bacterium | reverse complement strand
GTGTATACAAAATCGGAAGGGATGTTATTATTTAAATAAAAATTATTCATAAAATTTATCAATTCATCTGAATATTTTGCATAACCATTAAAATGATAATGATCAACCAGGTTGAATGGTTTTGATTTTTCTTCTGTCGACAATAAAGCTTTGATTTCATCTTCGATGCCGGGCATACTTTTTAAAACGGGTATACCTGTAATTTGCTGACCGGGTAATGAAGCTTTGATTAATCCGGCCATCATAGTACCGGTTCCAACAGCACAAAAAATATCACTATAATTTAGTGTATCAAATTCCCTGATCATGTCCGCTATTCCTTCTGCTCCCGGTAATCCATAGCCGCCTTCATTGACCAGGTAATGTTCATCCGTTAGAAATTCAGGTGGAATTTTTTTCTCCCGGTAACCTTCCCTGGAGATAAAAACCAGTTTCATTCCTTCTTCCTGTGCTTTAATTAAAGTATGAGATAATTTCAACGGTTTTTCTCCACGGATAATGCCCACACTTTTCAAATTATTTAACCTGCATGCGGCTGCTGTTGCAACAATGTGATTTGAAAATGCACCACCAAAAGTGACTATCCATTTTTTATCAAGTCTCCTGGCATCTTCAACATATTTTTTTAATTTAAACCATTTATTCCCTGAAATAACCTCATCAATAACATCCAGTCTTAATACGTCAGTAATCATACCCCGCGTATCATTCAGCATGTTTACATCCTTTTGAATAAATGCTTTTTGAAAGTTCAATGGAAAAAAATTATTGATTTGAAGTCAAACGAAACTAAATTATTTATTTTCGGGCCAATTTAAAAAATACTGTGTGAAATGAACCATAATTAAAAGTTGAAAAAAACATTGGCTTGATATTCTGGCGATTTCTATTTGACAATTATCAAAATTTAAAAAAAACATATGAAACCAACATTGATGATTTTAGCTGCCGGCATGGCATCGCGTTATGGTAGTATGAAACAAACGGAAGGGTTCGGTCCTCATGGTGAAACGATCATGGATTATTCAATTTATGACGCTATCCGTGCAGGTTTTGGTAAGGTTGTTTTCATTATTCGCAAAGATTTTGCTGAAAACTTCAAGGCTACATTTGAACCCAAATTAAAAGGAAAGATCGAAACCGAATATGTGTTCCAGGAAATGGATTCATTTACGGAAGGATTTACTATCCCAACTGAAAGATCGAAACCATGGGGAACAGCGCATGCCGTTCTTTGCGCCAAAGATGTAGTGAATGAACCATTCGCCGTTATTAATGCAGATGATTTTTATGGCCGAAATGCATTTGAAAAAGCATTTGAATTTCTGACCAATGAATGTGATGAAAAAACGTATAGCCTTATAGGTTATGAATTAAATAAAACGCTTTCGGAACATGGTACAGTAAGTCGCGGGGTTTGTGATGTGGATGATAAAGGAAATCTTGTGTCAATAACAGAGCGCACAAAAATTTATAAAGAAGGAAATGAAATTGTTTTTGAAGAAAATGGTGAAAAAAAGAAAGTTTCTTTCGATTCCAAGGTTTCTATGAATTTCTGGTGTTTCCATTCTTCTGTTTTTGATTTGACAGAGAAGTTGTTTCACCAGTTTTTAACGGATCATATTAATGAACCAAAATCAGAATTTTTTATTCCAATTGTTGCCGATCATTTTATAAAAGAAAAAGGAGGAGTCATTAAAGTGATATCAACATCATCTCAATGGTTCGGCGTAACTTATAAGGAAGATGCACCTGTAGTTGCAAAAAGCCTAAATCAATTAATTGATAAAGGTGATTACCCGCAAAGTTTATGGTAATAAAAAAATGCTACCTGGCGGGTAGCATTTTTTTTATCTTTTTGCTATTGATTAATTTACTTTAACCATAAAAACACATTCTTCCACTCGTTTTACCTGTTGTACCCTGTCCATTCCTTTGATTGCTGAATTGGATGGCAACTTGATTTTCTGGAATGTGGAATCTGATTTTTTAAGATCATTCAATGCTTCCAGGATGTATTTACTGTGAATGGCAAAAGTGAAACCTTCGGCATCTGTTTGTCTGCCGTTCAAAACACCAATTACATCGCCATGTTTATTTAAAATGGGACTACCACTGTTTCCGCGGTTGGCAGCCAATTCAATCTGGCAACTTAATGTATCGCCATTATAGCCTGTCTTTGCACTCAGGTAACCTTGTCCATAAACAACTTCATTTCTTGGATAACCCAGCGTAAATATAGATTCAGCAAGATCCGTTGTTGATTGGCTGATACTGTAAGGAATATTATTTATCGGTTTAAAATTTTCATCCACAATCTGCAAAAATGCCAGGTCACGGGTATTGTCTTTATAAACCACTTTAGCGATATAATCATTTCCATTACTGCTAACGGCGATATTATTTGCATTTTGAATTACGTGTGCATTTGTTACCAGCAAGCCTTTGCCATCAATTAAAAAGCTGGTTCCACCCGTTGTGTAAGCCACCGGTGCATCAATCTTGCTTTTTACATTATTGATCTCCCGATCCTGTTGCAGTGATTTATTTTCCAGGTTATTGATCTTGCGGTTCAACTGCTGAATCTGCTGTTTAGGAACAGTAGGAGATAGTGAACTGATAACAATACTTGCTGTAAGGGTTGTAATAATGGCAATAGATGCGGCAATTGCTGTAACTCGCTTATATCGCTGCCACAGGTAAAAAACTTTTGACTGGCCATGGCGCTCTCTTTCCTGTATATCCCCTTTACCAGCCAGGTCATTATGGATCGTGTTTAATAAAGATTTAAAGCGCTTGCGGTTAGACAAGCCCTCGCTTTGCTGAAGAAAGAAGGAATGTTCAACAACCATTTGATCCAATTCTGAATTCGTTTGCCGGCGATTTTCAAAATCGATACGTTCTTCTGCGCTCATTTCATTGCGCAGGTATCTTTCAATGGTGTCTAATAAAGTAATGTCATTCATCACGGTGGTCCTTTTTTAATTGGGCGAAATATATTTTTTTAAGCCTCATCAGGCACTTGTATTTCTGGTTCTTGGCATTCTCAGCATTTGTATAACCAAAGTTTTCAGCTATTTCCTGCATATTCTTTTTTTCAAAATAATATGCTTCCAAAATCCCTTTACATGGTTCACCAAGACTGCTGACTGATTTTTCCAGGTTTTCCAGTTCCAGGCTCTTTTGATCGTGTATATCCAGGTCATCTTCAACTGAAACTGTATCTACCGCTGATTCCATCAAATTCGGAAAACGGTTCATCTGTTGTAATCTTTTCAACCATAACCTGCGGCAAACTGAATACAGGTAAGTTTTTAACTGGCAGTGAAGGGTAAAATCCGGTGAATTTGACTTTTCGTACAAAACCACCATGCCTTCCTGGAAAATATCCTTTGCGTCATCCCCGTTGCCATTATTGTTTAGAACCAGCGATTGAACCATCTTAAAGTACTCTTTATAAATGGTTTCTATCGCATTTCTATCATTTTTTGCCAATCCCTTCAATAAATCTTGTTCGTTGAGTTCAATTTTCACACACCTATGTTTAATACAGAAAACTAAAAATAGTAACCCCTAAAGCAGGGAAAAAATTTTTTTTTAACGATTGGGTTACCTTTTTCGCCTTTTGGTATTAACCCTGAAATCATTGGTAAACAAAAACAAAAAAAACAACAAATGAAAAAATTATTATTTGCATTGACTATCATCGCATTTACTGCTTGTAACGATTCTGCTGATACTACTGAAGAAGTAGTTGATTCAACTGCTGATGCTATGATCGATTCAGTAGAAGTTAGAGCAGATTCAGTTCAGTCAGCTATTGACTCAAGTGCTGATGCAACTATCGATTCATTACCTCAATAATTAGCTGATATCAACGGTTGCAAACCTTTGAATAGATGTTAATTCATCACTTGCTCCGGCATATCAAACTAAAAGTTTTTTATCCGGGAATCTTTTCAGCTAAATAAGAAACAGCAAGATTTTCATATGGCAAGCAATCGTTAAAGGCCAACCTTTTAGGTTGGCTTTTTTTTTGCCTTTCACAAAAAAAAGATTTGGTGAATTGATTTCAATGTTTAATTTTGGATCAGATGACAATTACAAAGGCATACCGATACTTTTATTTTTACTTCTATCAAATGAAGCCGGGAATGCTTTTGTTGAAACCATAATTAAATATTACTTATTTCAACATAGAATCCCGGTCTAAAAAAGACCGGGATTTTTTTTTAAAATTTCAATCTAATGGCCGATCATTCATCCGGATTAATTACAGAAACGGAATTCCAGGTTGCCAACCGCCTGAAGGGGATTGGTGAATATTATTTTTCCCAAAAACTTCGACAGATTGATGAACTAAATAAACAAGGAAAAAATATCATTAACCTTGGAATTGGAAGTCCTGATCTTCCGCCACATCCGTCAGTGATCGAAGTGCTGGTGGAAGAAAGCCGGAAGCCAAATGTGCATGCATACCAGGGGTATAAAGGTTCCCCCATCTTTCGGCAAGCCATTGCCGGTTGGTATAATGATTGGTATGGCGTAAAGCTTAATCCAGATACGGAGATCCTTCCTTTGATAGGCAGTAAAGAAGGCATTATGCATATTTGTATGACCTACCTTGATGCTGGCGATTTGGTATTAGTTCCTGATCCTGGTTATCCTACCTATTCGAGTGCGGCCAAATTAGCAGGTGGTTCTGTAGTTCAATATTCTTTAAAGGAAGAAAATGATTGGTTCCCTGATTTTAATGAATTGGAAAACACAGTAAAAAAAGCAGGGAATAAAAAAGTGCTGATGTTTGCCAATTACCCGCATATGCCTTCTGGTAAAGCGCCATCAAAAGAATTATTTCAAATGTTGGTTGATTTTGCTAACAGGAACCAGGTTTTATTGGTTCACGATAATCCTTACAGTTTTATTTTGAACAAAGACCCAATGAGTATTTTAAGTATTGCAGGAACTTCAGATTGGGTGATAGAATTAAATTCTTTAAGCAAATCGCACAATATGGCAGGCTGGCGTATTGGAATGCTTTGTGGAAGTGAAAAACGAATCGGCGAAATTCTTCGCTTTAAAAGCAATATGGATAGTGGAATGTTTCTGCCGGCTCAATTAGCTGCGGCTAAAGCATTAAGTCTTGGAAGCGATTGGTACCGTCAATTAAATGAAGTATACCAGGAAAGGAGAGAAAAAGTTTATGATTTGCTCAACCTGTTGCCATGCGTTTATGATAAAAACCAGGCAGGTATGTTTTTATGGGCAAAAATAAATGCGGAATATAAAGATGCTTTTACATTAAGTGATGAAATTTTAGAAAAGGCGAATGTATTTATAACACCTGGTGGCATTTTTGGTGAAGCAGGAAATAATTATATACGCATTAGCCTTTGCAGTACCAGTGAAAAATTGGAAGAATCAATCAAAAGGATAAAATCAACATTTTAATAAAATGCAGCGCAAACAAATTGCCATTGTTGGTACAGGATTAATTGGAGGATCATTGGCTCTTCAACTGAATGAAAAAGGCCTGGCTTCAAATATTATTGGGGTGGATGCCAATAAACAACATGCAGAAAAGGCATTGGAAATGGGCTTGGTTGATGAAGTACTGGAATTGAATGATGCTATTGAAAAATCGGAAGTCATTATTTTGGCTGTCCCGGTTGATGCAGTTTTGAAATTATTGCCAGGCATCCTGGACAAAGTAAAGGAACAGGTGGTGATAGATCTTGGATCAACAAAATCATTGGTCATTGAACTGGTAAAAGATCATCCCAATAGAGGCAGGTACGTTTCGGCACATCCTATGTGGGGTACAGAATTCAGTGGTCCAGAAGCTGCGGTAAAAGGAGCCTTTGAACAAAAAGCGGTCATTCTTTGCAATACCTCATCTTCAGATAAAGATGCTTTGGAATGGGCCCAAACCATGTTTGAAAAAATTGGTATGCATCAATTAGTGATGAATGCAGCGGCGCATGACCTGCATGCCGCTTATGTCAGCCATATCTCCCATATTACCTCATTTGCATTAGCTAATACTGTTTTAGAAAAGGAAAGAGAAGAAGATGCCATTTTTGAACTGGCCAGTGCCGGTTTTGAAAGCACTGTACGTTTGGCTAAAAGCAATGCAGCTATGTGGGTTCCCATTTTTATGCAGAACCGGGAGAACGTATTAGATGTATTGAATGAACATATTTCTCAATTGAAAAAGTTTAAAAGCTGCCTTGAAAAAGAAAATTATGAATACATGTATGAATTGATTGGCCAGGCAAACAAGATAAAAAAAGTGTTGAATCCTGGCGAAAAGGCCGGGCTTGATTCAACCCGAAAACTTAAAATTTAAACTGCAGGATTATTAATAATTACCTTTGCGCAAATTTTTAATTATATGATGACTTTTGAAGGTTTAGGTTTAGATGCAAAATTGGTACAAGCTACCGATGCGCTTGGCTTTACCGAACCAACTCCGATTCAGGAAAAAGCTATTCCCGTTCTGTTAAGCGGAACCAAAGATCTTGTAGGTCTTGCTCAGACAGGAACAGGCAAAACCGCTGCATTCGGATTACCATTATTGCAATTGGTAGATTCTTCTCTTAAGTATCCACAGGCATTGATCGTTTGTCCTACACGCGAACTATGCATGCAGATTGTAAATGAAATGGAACTGTTTAAAAAATATGTTCCGGCCATGAAACTCCTGGCTGTGTATGGTGGTACTTCCATTAGTATGCAGATCCGGGATCTTAGAAGGGGAATCCATATTGTTGTAGCTACTCCAGGTCGATTGATTGACCTGATTGAAAGAAAAGCGATCGATCTTGAACAAATAAGTTATGTTGTTTTGGATGAAGCTGATGAGATGTTGAATATGGGATTCCAGGATGATATTGAATTTATTTTGCAAAATACACCTCAACGGGAAAGCACCTGGTTATTCAGTGCAACCATGCCTCCACAGATAAAGAAGGTTAGCAAAAAATACATGAAGACCCCCGTGGAAATTACCGTGGGTAAAGTGAATACGGCCAATAAAAATGTAGATCACCAGTATTTTGTAGTAAATGCACAACATCGTTATGAAGCTTTAAAAAGATTGATTGATTTTAATCCCGGTATTTATGGTATCATCTTTACCCGCACTAAGCTGGATGCACAAAATATTGCTGAAAAGCTAACCCGTGAAGGCTATGATATTGATGCCTTGCATGGAGATCTTACACAGCAACAAAGAGACCGGGTGATGAAGCAATTCAGGGAAAAGGCTTTGCAGTTGTTAATTGCTACTGATGTTGCAGCCCGCGGAATTGATGTTAAAGAAATCACCCACGTAATCAATTTTGAATTACCGGATGATATGGAAGTGTACACACACCGGAGCGGTCGTACCGGCCGGGCAGGAAATACAGGTATTTGTATGTCGATTGTGCATAGCCGTGAGGTTGGTAAGATCAAGCAGATTGAAAGAATGATCCAGGTTCCATTTCATAAATTGGAAATTCCTACCGGCAAAGATGTTTGCCGCAAGCAGTTCTTCACTTTTATGGATAAATTAATTCAAACAGATATCAGCCATGGTGACTATGAGACCTATTTACCCATGCTGGAAGAAAAATTTGCTGATATATCCAAGGAAGAAGTCCTGAAGCGGGTAGCCGC